>JALYMD010000273.1 GCA_030773875.1 Chloroflexota bacterium
CAGCGTCGCGTTCATCACCCGGCTGAATGCCTCGTCCTTGTCCCGCACCCCCCAGAAGGTCTTGGTGTGGTTGACCTCCGGCTCGGTGAAGCTGTTGAAATGGATGGAGACGAAGCGCTGGGCGCCGCAGGCGTTCGCCAGTTCTCCACGCTCGCTGTTGCCCAGCGCCGTTTCGTTGTCGGTACGGGTGAGAGCGACGGTGTGCCCTTGGGCGCGAAGGATGGCCGCAGTTCGCTCGGCGACGGCGAGCGCAAGGTCGCGCTCGACCAAGCCATAGGCCTCGTTGAGGGCGCCTGGGTCAATCCCGCCGTGACCCGGATCGAGCACGACCGTCACCGGCCCGGCGACGGGGCAGGCCACCCCGGGCGACCGGCGCTCGCCGGCGAGCCCCCCGAGCAGGGTGAGGCCGAGCAGCACGGCGAGCACCGCCCATTCCTGCCCTCTGAAGCGCCGACGACGACCCATCCAAGGTCTCCATGTCGGGTCAGCACACTGCATTCGAGTGTCATGCGCAAGTTGGCGACGATGAGATGCGCTGCTTCCGCGACATCCATGGCAAAAGCGGATCACGCCAACTGGATGCCGGGCTCAGCCAGCGGCGCCCGCTTCCCATCGCTCTAGCGACTGGCGACTGAGGTCTACGCCCCGTCGAGCGCGGCGATCACGGGAGCGAACTGCTCGACGCTGCCGGGGGTGCAGGGGTCCAGGCCGCAGACGTAGTGGCGCAGGCCGAGATCTCGGAAGCCCCGAAGCGCGGACGCGATCTCCTCGGTCCCTCCGGTGATTGGGTCAGGCCGACGGCCCAGGTAGCCAGGCATAGCGATATTGCCGCCGGCCGTGCGAACGAGGCTGGCCGGATCGCGGCCGACATCACTGCAGGCGGCATCCACCTCAGCGAGGCGAGGGACGACCGCTGCGGGGTCCTTGTGCCAGACGGTGTTCCATGCGTCGGCGTAGCGGGCGGTGAGGCGGAGCATGCGGTGACCGCTGGTGCCGACCAGGATGGGAGGACCGCCCTCGGCGGCGCGTGGGCCACGCGGTTGGTTTACGGCTCGGGGAGCCTGGTAGAACGTTCCGTCGAAATCGGCCTGACCGGTCCGTAGGAGGGGTTGAATAATCTGAATGGCGTCCTCGAAGCGGCTCGCCCGGTGGTCGAAGGGGAATCCGAAGCGGTCGTATTCGGGTTGGTGCCACCCGGCCCCGAGGCCGAGCAGGAAGCGTCCGCCGCTGATCTCGTCGATGGACTCGGCCATCTTGGCGATGATGCCTGGAGTGCGGAACCCTACGCAGGCGACCAGCGCGCCGATCTGGATGCGGGTGGTGGCGGCAGCGATGCCAGCCATCATCGTCCAACATTCCCAGACGCCGCGGATCGTCTCCGGATTGCCGTCGTCCTCGAAGAGCAGGTGGTCGGCGAACCAGACGGTGTCGAAGCCGACCGCCTCCGCGGTCCGCGCGATCTCCAGCATGTCGGCGAAGCGGGGGGTGCCGCCAAAGGCCGACTCCTCCGAGATTGGGACCATCAGCCCCAGCCCCATCGGCCGTGCTGAATCAGGCCAGCGCCCGAGCGGCAGCCCCCCATCTGCTCCGGTCGGATGCTTCCTCGTTGCCTCGTCCACTTCCACCTCAATGCTTAGCCGATGCCGGCTCGTCCCTGTTCGCGATACTGTCGTTGCCGCCCTCTGCCCTGGGCCGCTGCCGGCGCCTGCCCTCGGTCACTCCAGATTCATCCGGCGCAGGCGCCAGGTGGCGAGGAGGACAGCGATCAGGCAGGCCACCTCGAGCGTCACGAAGGAGGCGCTTGGGGAGAAGGCGTTGTCGATCCGGATCCGGCGGTCGTCGAGCAGCCCGACAAAGATGGACTGGACGTAGTGCCGAACGCTCACCACCCGGATGCCCGGCAGGAAGCGACCCAGCAGGCTCTCCCAGACGAAGGAGTAGATGATCCCCGTCAGCAGGGCGCGTGGGATGTAAAGGCTGACGGTGATGAAAATGGCCGCAAAGGCAACCACCCCCGCCGCGCCCGCCACCAGCGCCGCCCAGAGAACGGGTGCGAGGCTCTGGTCCACCCCGAGGTTGCTGGCGATGCCCACGAACGGATCCTCCGCTCGCGAGATGAGCGCGAAGGCCACCAGCAGGCCGAGGAGCACCGTGGGCAGCGCCACGATGAGCACCCCGCCCAGCTTCTCAACCACGATCCGCAGGCGGCCGACCGGTTTGAGGGTCAGGTACGGGAGCGTCCGGTCCTCCAGTTCGTTGCCGAGGGCCCCGGTAGCGAGAATTAACACGCTGATCGGCAGCAGCGTTGGCGCCACGAGTTCGAGAAAGATCACTCTGGCGAGAAATTCACGCGGAGTGGTCCATGTCGTGTCCAGCAAGTAGATGCCGGCGAAGAGCACCGGCACCAGCGAAAGCGCCGTCACCACCTGGACCGCCCGGCCCCCGAGAAACTGGCGGACGGTGAGCATGAGGACCGGGAACGGGCGCCAAAGGAGGGTGGACGCCATCACGATCTGCCAGCCCTCCGTTTGTGGACCATCGTCATCCGCATGCGCTTCACCTCTCTCACTGCGTCTAGCACCCGGCGCAGCAACGTCACACGGGAGCGGAAGATCGACCCGGGGTCGCTCGCGAAGCCAATACCGATGCTTTGTGACCGATGGTGCCTCACCTCTCTACCAGGTACGCGAACACGGACGTCAGGGACTCGTCGGCGGCCTGGACCTCGAAGAGGCGGACACCCTCGCGGCGGGCACAGGCCGGCACCGCGCGGTAAAAAGCCCGCACGTCGGAAGTCTCGGCGACGAGGCGCTCGTCGGCGTCGAGCCGGACGGAGCGGGTGGACGGCTCGGCGATTAGGGCGGCGGCCAGCCGGCGGGGCTGGTCGGCACGGATCCGGACCGCGTGGTCGTGGGAGTCGATTTTGTCTCGGATCGCCCGGTAGTCGCCCGCGGCGGCCAACTTGCCGTTGACGATCACGATGATGTTCTCGGCGAAGCGCTCCACCTCAACCAGGACGTGGGAGGAGACGAGCACCGTCTTGCCGGCCGCCCCCAACTCCTTGATCAGCGCGATCAACCCCGCCCGCTGAACGGGGTCGGTTCCGTTCAGCGGTTCGTCCATCAGGAGCACGTCCGGGTCATGGACGAGCGCGGCCGCCACCTTGATCCGCTGCCGCATCCCTTTGGAGTAGCCGCCCAGCTTGCGCTTGGCGGCCTCCGTCATGTCCACCGTCGCGATCGCCCGTTCAGCTGCCGCGTCGGGGTCGGGAAGCTTTTGAAGCAGGGCATTGAGGCGGACGAACTCGCGGCCGGTCAGGAACGGGTAGACGTATTCCTGCTCCGGGACCAGCCCGAGACGGCGATAGGCGCCTGGCTTACCCCGCGCCGGTTCGTCCAGGATGCGCACATTGCCGGAGGAGGCGGCGAGCAACCCGGCCATCATTTTGAGCAGCGTGGATTTGCCGGCTCCATTCGGACCGAGCAGCGCCGTGACGCCGGGAGCAACACCGAACGTCACGTCGGAGACGGCGACCACGTCCCCGTACCACTTTGAGACATGGTCGACCACGATGGAAGGTCGCCTGCCGGCGATCAGGCCCGGCAGGGTCGTGGCGACCTCCGGCGCAGGCTCAGCCAGGGGCTGTTCAAGGGTGGGCGGCGCGGTGCGGCTACTCATCGGGCACGTACCTCAGGTACATGATCGCGAAGGCGAGCAGGATCACGACACCCATGCCAGAAGCATAGACCCAGGCCTCGAGGTCCAGCATCCGCTCTTGGTGGTCAGGGTTGAAGAGGTTCGTGACGAGCCCTGCGACGGTGAAGGCCGGGCTGAGAAAGACGCTGTAGCTCTGGGGGGCCCCGTCCAGCACGTTTTCGCGGAGGATGACCATGAGTGCCTCCAGGACCACGAACCCGATCACGATGATAGCGACCGCAATGCTCGCGCGGCCGGTGAAGGAGGAGATCATTAGGCCCCCGGCCCCAAGGTAGAAGGCGATCAGCACTCCCGCAATCACGATCCGGCCGAGATCGCCCGCGTTGTCTTTCATCGCCGTCAGCGGTGAGTCCGCCAGGAGCTGACGACCGAGCCAGAGCACGAACGCCGGAGCGAAGGAGATCGTCAGCGTCAGCAGCGCGGCCGCCCCAAGCTTCGCCAGCAGGTAATCCAGCCGGGTGATGGCGCGCGAGAAGTAGAGCGTGAGAACGTTCTCCCGCCTGTCCCCGCAGAGCATCTCCGGCGCGATGGTGGCGACGAAGATGCCCTGGATTACAAAGATCATCACGAAGAAGGCCTCGTAGGGGAGGATTTCCTCGCTAGAGTCGAAGCGATCTCCGATGAAGGCCTCGATGGCGATGGGGATCAGGGCAATCACGGTGACGGCGAGGTAGAGCACGATCGGGATAATCTTGGCCGTCCAGCTCTTCTTGATCCCCATCGCCCGCTTGATGGAGTAGCGGACCAGCGCCCAAACCGCGTGCCCTCGCCCGAGCCGCCGCCCCTCGTAGTGCTTGTAGCCCCGGTCGAAGACCTCACCGTAGCGGGCTGGCTCGACATCGGCTGTCGTTGTCCCGTCCGCTCCCAGCCCCAGTGAGCCCAGGTTCGGATTAGCCGTGGTCATGGTTCATCTCTCCCGGTGCCCCCCGGCCGTTCGTCGGTCCGCTCCCGTTGCCACCGGCGCCAGCACCAACATTGCCGAGATAAACATCTTCCAGCGAGCGGGCGCGGGAGCGCAGCGAGCGAAGCGGCATGCCGAGGTCGGCCGCGGCATCACGGATCGCGTCGTAGACCTGGTCGTCGTCGCGCCGGACGACCAGGTCTGCCCAGAGGCCATCGCCCGCGGTCGGTGCGGCAGTCACACCCAGGCTCGCCAGCCGCGTCAGAAATGCTCCCGGATCGCCGTCCACGCGGACGAGGATGTCTCCATCATCCCCGCCCAGGTTGCCGATTGGCTGGGAGACGACGAGGCGGCCGCCGCTAAGGATCACGACGTGATCGCAGACCCGCTCGATGTCCTCCAGGATGTGAGAAGAGACGACGACGGCGATCCCGAGGTGGCGGTGGATGCGGACGATCAGATCCAGCATCTCCTCCCGCCCCTGCGGATCCATGCCATTGGTCGGCTCATCGAGAAAGACGAGATCCGGGTCGTGGACGATCGCCTGGGCCAGCTTGACCCGCTGCTTCATGCCGGTGGAGAAGCCCTTGATGAGGCGATACCGCTCCTCGTCCAAGCCGACTTGGTAGAGCACGTCGGCGGCGCGCTGGCGGGCAGCGCGGATCGGCAAGCCGCTCATCTCAGCCATATGACCGACAAAGTCGGCGGCGGTGGCGCCGGGGGGCAGGCAGTCGGATTCGGGCATGTAGCCGACGTGCTGGCGGATCGCAATCGCCTGGGTGCGGGTATCGAAGCCGAGCACCGTGGCCGAGCCGGCGTTCGGCTTGGTCAGACCGAGCAGCAGCCGGAGCAGGGTCGTCTTGCCGGCGCCGTTCGCGCCAAGGAGCCCGACCGCGGCCCGCGGCACGGCCAGGTCCAGCCGGTCCAGCGCCGTCACGCCCTTGTACGTCTTGTGCAGCCCGCGGGCGTCGATCACCGGCTCCGACGTGCCGGAGGCGTGGGCGAGGGGCGTCACGGTGGCGGTGGGAGCGTCGATCATGGGACTCCCGTGAAGCGGCCGCCGAGAGCGGGGCCACCCGAACACTGAGCAGGTAAGGCGACACCGGCTCTGCCGCGTCGCCAGGGGACGTATCTAGTGTAACGGGTCCCCTCGATGACCGATCCTAACGGATCCTCTTGGCCTGGATTCCACTTTACCACGCAAAGTGAAACGACGCATCCCCTCGGTCACCGATCCTGACGGATCCTCCTGGCGTGGCACCCGCATTCGGTGTCAACTCGATCGCCCCTGGTCGAGCGTCAACGCGCCACGCGGTCCCGGTTCCTTTCACCCGAAACAACGTTGACGTACGCCCCGCCGTGGGACCACGATCCAGGCCGAGAACGAGTGGCCGCTGCCACCTGCCCGGACGGCTCGGCCTGCTCCTCCCTGGCCTCCCTTTACGAGGCCTTCCCGCTCGGGAAGGCCAAACGGCTTGCGGACAAGCTGGAAATCCAGTACGCGCCCAAGCACGGCAACTGGCTCAATATGGCCGAGTTGGAGTTGAACGCGCCGCATTGTCAGTGCCTAGACCGCCGGTAGGCGGATCGCACGATCCTGGAACGGCAGGTGGGGAACTGGGTGAAGACGCTCAACGTCGCCGTCGCCACCATACGCTAGCGCTTCACACTGAGGATGCGAGCATCAAGGTCACGCGCCTTTACCCCGCAGGTCACGCGTGATGGAGCACCAGACATCGGGCGGCCGAACCCCTGTGAGATCCGCGCTAGACTGGGTCCGACGGAACTCGGGAGTGGGAAGGAAGAGCGCAGTGCTCGGACTCACGCCGTCCGTTCGCGCGCCTTTCGTGGGGCGGGAGCAGGACCTGGGGACCCTATCGGCACACCTGGCGCTGACGAGCCAG
>JALYMD010000274.1 GCA_030773875.1 Chloroflexota bacterium
GCTCCACGCTGGTCCTGAAACCCTCGTCAATCTGGAGTGGGCCACGCCGTCTTACATGGCCGCGCTAGGCATGACCCGCCTTCTCACAAAGCGCGGGGTGGTGTGACGCGCTAGACGCCAGTACTCAGTAGTCGGTAGTCAGACGCCAGTCGCCAGGACCATCGTCGGGGCGCTGCTTGCTGCGCCCGACTCCGGAGACCGCCGCGATCCGGTTTTGGTCGCACGTCTCTCGAGTCGGAGCGCAGCAAAGCGTCCTCGTCCAATAACTCTGACGTGGAGCGCCTGGCGTCTCCGTTACGCGATGGCCTCCTCCTCATGTATCGGGATGCGGCCGGCCCCGCCGAGTCGGGGCGGAACGGGCGGCAGCCGTAGCATCGCCAACGGGTTGTCATCGGCCGCGACGCGGTTGTGTCGCTCCAGGCCGCAGCCGAGGCAGCGATGGAGCAACACCTGTTCTCCCTTCGGACGATGGAAGACGCCGATCGGCTCCATCAGGGAGCGGCAGCCGCTGGCTCGGTCCCCCGGCCGCGTGTCATCGACGTGGCGGGAGTGAAGGCAGAGCGGGCAGTGGTTGCGGTGCCGGCCGCCGGAAACGGTCGGGCCGATGAAGGCCCGGCAGCGGCCGCACTTGAACGATTCCTGCCCATCCGCCCGCCGCTGCTTGCGACTGGCTGGCTTCCAGGTGTCAGCGGGTGCGAGACCGGTCTTGAGATCGCGGGTTCTCGTCCGGCCCGATCGACGGCGTTGGCGGTCGTCAGGGGCAACGTGGAGGTCACCATCGAGATTCAGGTCGTCTAGGCGGAAGCGTGGCAACGGAGGATCCTTTCGTCAGCATGAGCGGCATGGTCGGGAAGGGGTGCTGACGGAGAACGGCACTCATCAATGGTCCTTTCTTGTCTGCCGGCAGCGCGCCGGCAATGCGTCGCGGTTGGTGATCGTGGTGATGGGCCGCCAGGGCGTGTTGCCCGGTCGATGTGACCTAGGTCTGGAGCGCGGCACGCCCTTGGTCGAGCGGCGGGCACGGCGAAGCCGCCGCGTGGCCGCGTGTCGGCCCCGAGGGAGCGGATCCGCATCGCGCGAAGCACGACAGGATGACCCGCGCTCAGAGCGCCACGGCGCGGTCGGCTGGGATCGGCTGCAGGCGGCTAGATCGGATCGGGGCAATCACCCGCACGGGCACGACCGGCGTGGTCGGCTGCGCGGAGATGGCTCACCGGAGGCGCCGGATTGGGTACCGGCGAGGGGATGGGGCTAGCGCCGAGCCCGGCCGGGGAACGCCGCGGCAACGGGAACAAGGGCCGTATGCGTGATGGACATCAACCCTCCTTCGCCCGCGCTCGGGCCAGGGCGACGGTAGGAGACGGGCCAAGAGCAGCCCGTCGAACGTCCGCTCGATGCGGACGGGTGAGTGTGCCTCGGTCGGCGAACTGAACCCACGGAAGCCACTCTAGGGATCGTTTCCGGCACTGTCAATCCCCCTAGCCGGGCTCCGGGCGCGGCAATCGGCGGTGGCCGGACCTTCGCTCGTTTCTGCTCTGCCCTGCTCTGCTCTTTCCTGTTCGGTGCCACCGCCCGCCACCGGTTCCGGCCCTCTAGAGGGCGCTTCTAAACCGGAGCCATCGCATGTCAAGGAGGGCGCCATGTCGATCCTCACCCGTCCGCTCACCTACGACGACCTGGTTCAGATGCCCGAGGACGGCAACCGCTACGAGATCATCGGCGGAGAACTGGTCGTGGCCCCGGCCCCGATCCCGCTTCACCAGCGCGTCTCGAAGCGCGCGTTCCTTCTCCTGGACGGCTTCGTAGAAACGCGCGGGCTGGGAGAGGTGTTCTACGCGCCGCTTGATGTCCAGCTCGGCGATCACGACATCGTGGAGCCGGATCTGGTCTTCATCGCCCGTGAGCGCTTGGCTATCGTTGAGCGTACGCGGGTCATCGGCGTCCCCAACCTCCTGGTTGAGATCCTCTCGCCCTCGACCCGGACGCGAGATGAGGCGCTGAAGGCCGGGCTCTACGCGGAGGCAGGCGTGGCGGAGTATTGGATCGTTGACCCGGACGAGCGAACATTGCGGGCCTACGTTCTTGAAGGCGAGCGGTACGCCCTTCTCCCCCCGGATCCGAACGGCGTGCACTCCCGCGTCTTACCCGGCCTCGTCGTTGATGTCGCGGCCCTGTTCGAGGATTTGGCATAGCGGCCCGTCTCACCGACTGAGCGCTCCCCATGAGGAGGGGTGATGTCGCGGGGCACCGGGCGGATCATCAGCGGGGTGGTGCTTGCTGCATTTGGGCTGCTCTGGACGCTGCAGGGGTTGGACCTGCTCGGGCAGACCGGAGGCATGACCGGCCGCATGGAGTGGGCCGTCATCGGCCTACTGACGCTGGCCGTCGGCGTTGTGCTGGTCCTCGCGGGCGTGCTGCGACGGCGCTTGTAAGCACAGGGGTGCGTTTGCCTATGCATCACGGCGCCGCGTGAGGGACTCCACGCCGCACAGCCCTCATCCTTCTACCCCGCTTCCCTACCACCAGAGCGCATGAGCAACCCTGTCCACAGGGGGCCGCAACCGGCAGCCGAGCTTGCGACGCCTTCGTGGGTGAAGATCAGGCCCGGGCGAGGGCGGCGGTGTTGTGGTCGAGGACGCGGTCGACGAGCTCCAGCAGGCTGCCGACGCGCCAGGCGGGGTGGGCGCCGTCGGCGTGGCGGTCGTAGCGGTCGATGAGTGCGGCGCGCATGCCGACCCCCACGGCCCCGACTACATCTGAGCGGGGCTGGTCCCCGATGTGGAGCGCGTCGGCCGGGTCGATGGCGATCGCAGGATGGTCGAGGGCGGCGCGGAAGGTTCGCGGATCCGGCTTCTCGTAGCCGACCAGGGCCGAGGTGATGATCGCGTCCATCCCGTCCGCGAAGGCGAGCCGGGTGCAGAGGGCGGTGACGTCGGCGTCGGCGTTGGAGATCACCGCCCGCTTGATCCCGGCGGCGCGGAGCCTCTCCAGCGCCGGCAGCACGTCCGGGAAGACGCGGTAGTTGCCGCCGTCCGCGTCGGCCTCGAACTCCGCAAGGTAGGCCTGGCGGGTGGCGCGGACGGTGTCCTCGTCGTCGGGCAGGCCGGCGGCGCGAAGCCAGCGGCTCATCAAGGCGAGGCGGAACGTCTCCCGCTCAGCGGCGGAGCGATCTCGGATCGGGCGGATCGTGTTCTCCTCGGTGTAGTAGTCCTCAGCGACACGGTCGCTGGCGAGCAGGGCGGCCGGGTCGACGGCAAGTCCGAGGCGCCGGCAAACCGCCGCCAGCCGTTCCCAGCGCGGCGGAGTCAGCTCGATCAGGGTGTCGTAGAGATCGAAGGTGACCAGGGCGATCCGGCGCGTGTTCAGCGCAGTGGGGGTCGGTGCCGGGTCCATGCGGTGAGCGATGTCCTTTCTGTGACGGCGTCTGCTGCCCTGGTTGACGAAGCGGGCCTCGGGGGGCGACGCATGCGTCGCCCCTACCATCGTTCTGGCGTCTGGCGTCTGAGAACCGCCTACGCCAGTTCCGCCCGCAGGGCCGGGATGATCTCCTTGGCGACCCGTGTGGCCGATGCCAGGCCCGCGCCGCCGAGTGGGAAATCGAAGAGGAACTGGCTCGCCCCGGCGGCTCGGTAAGCGCGGATCGTGTCCGCGAACCCAGCCTCGTCCTCCAGCCGGTCGGCGCCGAGCGAGACGGAGCGGACGATCTCCGCCGGGTCGCGGCCGATCGCACGGCAGTTGTCGTCAAGTTGGGCGCCGCGCTCGACCAACTCCTCGGGCGTGCTGCTCGAATCCCAGAGGTCGGCGTGGCGGGCGATCACCCAGAGCATCTTCGGCCGCTTCCCGCCGATCAAGATCGGCAGCTTCGCCTGCAGTGGCTTCGGGGCGAACGGCGTGTCGTGGAGCCGGTAGTGGTTGCCCCCAAACGTGGTCCGGCGCTCGGTGAAGAGTGATCGCATCACCTCCAGCGCCTCATCCAGCATCGCGACGCGGTCCCCCGCGCTCGGGAAGGGGATGCCGTAGGCAGCGTGCTCACGCTCGTTCCAGCCGGTGCCGATGCCCACGTCCAGGCGGCCGTCGCTGACGTGATCGAGGGTGACCAGTTCCTTGGCCAGGATCGCCGGGTGGCGATGGGTGTTGCCGTAGACCAGGACGCCGATCCGGATCCGCGAGGTCTCCCGGGCGAGCGCGGCGAGAAGGGTGGATGCTTCCAGGCAGGGACCGTCCGGGTCGCCGTAGAGAGAGGTGAAGTGGTCAAAGAGCCAGGCGGAGTCGAACCCCAGCTCCTCCGCCAGTCTCCACTGCTCCAGCAGTTGGGGCCAGGTGAGCTGGTGCTGACCCGTCACTACGCCGAACCGGAGCGGGTGCCACGTCGTGCCAATGCCGATCTGTGCCGTTTCCTGATCCGTCGCCATCGATCTCGTCGTCCCTCCTCTACGCCGCCGAGCGCCCGAGTGTAGCAGGGGGGCCCGCTTCAGGGATGGACGGCGAAGCGGCGTGCCGGGCGGGACGGAGATGGTCGTTCCGCCTCACCCATCGCCCTCGTCATCATCGTCGTCGTCATCGTCCGCGACGACGGTGACCTGGATGTCTGCCTCGTCGTCCTGTTCCACGGTGCCGGTGGCGGCCGGCACCGCGGTCTCCGCTCGCGCAGGAGAGTCTTGGTCGTCAGCGGGGACCTGCGTGGCGTCCTCGGCGTCGATGCCGACATCGCCGCTGGTGATGGTTGCTTCGGCGAGCAGGATGTAGGGCGGGGAGCCGAAGTTTGCGGCCGGCTCCCGGCTGACGAAGGCCACCTCGTTGACACCCTCGCGGAGCAGCGTCGCCGGGATGGTGATCTGGACGGTCGTCCAGGCGGCATTCTCGCCGGTGCCGACGCCGTCCCAATCGGCGAACCAGCTCTGACCCCGGTAGACGACGCGCCCGTTGATCTCAAGCCCAATCCGGTTCTTGGGATCCCACTCGTCGTCCAGACCGTCCACGGTAAGGACGACATCTTCCTCCGGCGCAGCCTCTAGCTCGAAGTCCAGCGTTGCCCGTGGGAATTCGCTCTCGGCACCGTAGACTGCCACCCAAGGCCGCCCGTAGTAGGTGCCGTTGCCCTGGTAATGGGCATCCTCCCAGGCATCCGCCGCGAAGGTGACGGTCGTACCCTCGTCATCTTCAACGGCGACGGTGACGGCCGGACGCGGCGTCGGAGTAGTGGTCGCAGCGTCAGGAACCGGGGTGTAGAACTGGAGGGTCAGCGGGGTTGATGTGGGTTCCGCTTGGGCGGCGGCGCTCGGTTCCGTCCCGCCCGCCAGGCTCAGGGCGCCGCCAGCGAGAGCGATGAGTGCTAGCCCCGCACAAATGGACCGCGCCCGCCACATCGGCCGGGGGCGTTCGTCGATCGGGGACGGGTTGGATCGATTGGCCACAGCGCTCCTCCAGGATATTCCCCGCGCATACACTCGGGCGATACCGCAGGAGACGTGCCGGTGGAGGGTGGTTGTTGCGTGTGGTCATCCACGAGTTTCGCGAGATGCATGCATGTTGGAAATCTACTCTGCTGTTTCCATTGGAACGGAAAGCGGCACGAGCAGGACAGGGCCTCCCGTCGCAAATTGCCAATCCTGGAAGCCATAGTTGGAGACTCGATACGATACGATGCCCGGCGTGCCGCGTGACCACAGTCTTTCATATTGCACTGCAGGGCAAGGGGGATTGCGGGAACGGACATCGCGGCAGTGCGCGAATCCTGGGTAGGAGGAGTCGGACGTGAGGATCTTGATCTCTGCGGACGCGGAGGGCGTCACTGGCATTACTAACACCAACGAATTGCTTTTTGGCCGGCCGCACTACGAGTTCATGCGACAGATGATGACCGACGACGTCAACGCCGCAATCGTTGGTGCGTTCGATGGTGGAGCGACGGAAGTGGTTGTCAATGACTCTCACTGGACAATGACCAACGTCCAGATCGAACGGCTCGACCCGCGCGCTGATCTGATCAAAGGGTTCCACAAGCCGCTTTGCATGGTCGAAGGGGTCGATGCCGGTATCGACGGACTCTTCTTTCTTGGCTACCACTGCCGGACAGGCGATTCTGACGGCGTCGGCAACGAAACGATCCTCGGCCGGGAAATCGTTGAAATTCGGATGAATGGCAAGCCGGTCGGGGAGTCGGAGATCAACGCGGCCGTGGCCGGTCACTTTGGGGTTCCGGTGCTATTTGCCTCTGGAGACGATCTCTACGAGCGCGAGTTGCGTGAAACCCTGCCCGGCGTGGAGTTTGGCCTCACCAAGCACGCGCTCGGTCGCTGGACGGCACGTTGTCTTCCCATAGAGCGCAGCCGGGCCAACATCCGCACGGCAGCCCAGCGAGCGGTCGAGCGCGGGCGAGAGGGTGTGTTTAAGCCGTACCGACTTGATGGTCCGGTCGACTTGGAGGTCGTCTTCTCGTCCACCTCTGAGGCCCAGATGGGATCTCTTGTGCCTGGAAGCGAGCGGCGTGCGCCACGCACCGTTGCGTTCCGCGCTGACGACGCCGTTGCGGCCTGGAAGGGCTTCTTCGCCGTCCTGCTGCTCGGCTGGACTGCCACGGACGAGGTGTACGGCTAGCGAGATGAACAGCGATTCGGCGCGTCGACGTCCCGGTGGACGCAGGTCCGGTCCCATTGGTAAGTCTTGTCCGCAGCTATGGGTTGTGTGATCCCGTTGCGCGGTTCCCCACCCTCCGATAGAATCTCCGGCCATCACCTTCCAGCGGCTCAGTAGCCGCCCCGACAAACATATGGAAGTCGTCCGGCCGGCGACGGGGTCGCCGTCAGGGGCATCGCCTCTGGTTGCCGGGATCCGGCGAGGTGGTCGCCGGTTGGCGGGGCAGAGTGTCCCGAGCATAGGAG
>JALYMD010000275.1 GCA_030773875.1 Chloroflexota bacterium
CACCGGGCCATCGCTACCCGGTACGAGAAACTGGAGGAGACCTACCATGCCTTGCTCACCCTCGCTGCCATCCGGCTCTGGTTGCCCGTTTGAAGACACACCCTAGTAGTTTGGCAGGCAGCACATGCCGGATGGCGGCGGCGAAGCCTGTGGCGGTCGTCGTCCGTGGTTGACGTCCCGGTTAGTGGTGCTGCCGATGATGAGGTGAAGGCGGCCGGGGCACCTCCACGCGTCGGTCGCGCATCGGCGTCCCTTAAACGGGGGGAGTCGATGAGGGAGTGCTCGGCTCCTTGCGCCCACGGCGTGTTGCCGCCCCGGTTCCCAGCGTCCTCAGGGCGAATGCCCCTCCGGCGACGTACCCAAGGCTGTCGATCGTTAGCACGGCGACGGCGCCGAGTCGTTCCGTGGCGAGGCCGGCGATCGCCGCACCACCGATCATGAACAGCGCCGACGTCGCGCCGAGCGCGCCGAAGACGCGCCCCCGGTACGCGTCCTCCGCTTCCGTCTGGAGCGCCACCGTGGACCCGGTCCCAAGGGCGGTCGCCGGCACGCCGCCGACGGCCATCAGCACCAGCCCAAACCAGATGCCGGACACGAACGCCGGATAGTTGAAGACCACCAGATCGATGAGTCCCAGCCCGATCGACCCCCAGCCGAGCAGGGCGACCGGGGGACGAGACTTTCCCCAAGCCCCGATCACCACCGCCCCGCCCAGGCCCCCAGCCGCCTGAGCGCTCAGCAGCCAGCTGGCCTCCCGCGTGCCCCCCCCCAGCTCCTCGTCGATGTAGATCCAAAACGCGGTCTGCCAGACGCCCTCGCCCAGCGAGGCTATTGCAAAGACCACGAAGACGACACGGAGTACCGGATGGTCCCGGATCAGACGCAATCCGCCCAGCCACTCACGCCAGACGACCGCCCAGGTTTCCGTCACTGTGACGGCGTCTGGTAGCGGTGCCCGCTCTGGTCTCGTCGAGGCGGCGATTGCCGCGATCATCCCACCCGCAATGAGGTATGAGGCGGCGTCCGCCGCGACGACCCCGCCCAACCCGAACCACGCCGCGAAGAGGCCGCCGAGGGCCGGCCCGACCAGGCGGCCCAGGTTGTCATTCAACGCGTTGAGGGCGTTGGCCGGGATTAGGTACTCTTCACCGACGAGGCGGGGCAGCAGCGCGTTCTCGGCCGGACGGAAGAATTGGCCCACGGCCGAGACAGCGGCGGCGACGACGTAGACGATCCAGACTCGCTCGGCGGAATCGACCGCGACCAGCAGCAGCAGGATCGGGGCCCGGATGAGATTGGCGACCACCATTGTCCGCTTGCGATCCCAGCGGTCGACGAAGACACCGGCGACCGAGCCGGGGATTAGCGCGGCAAGCTTGTTCGCGATCAGGATGCCACCCGTGGCCAGGGCCGAGCCGGTCAACTCGTAGACCGTAATGGGCAGGGCGACGACGAGCATGTAGTCCCCGGTCAGCGAGATCAACCCGGCAAACCAAAGCAGGGAGAAATCTCGCTGCCGCAGAACCGTGAGCACCCGCTCCTCCCCGTGCTGACCAGGTTCGGCATGCGCCCGGCAGAAGCTTATACCGGGTTCCTGGATAGCTCGGGAGATGGGGAGCGAACCTCCCGACGGTCTGTCTAGGCCATGTGCCGGCGGCGGGCTTCTGCGGGCGAGGGGGTGGTTGGACCCATCTTCCCACCGAGGAGAGCCCCGCCATGGCGTACTCCTACCGCATCGTCCGCAACGACGAGCAACGCGTCCAGGTCCTGCTCAAGGCCGACCACGGCGGCTGGTCGGACGCTTGGCAGTTCACGACCGTCGACGCCCGGACCAAGCTCAAGCGCCTCTACCCGGTGATTGGGGGGTGATGGACCACGAGCCCGAGAGTGCGAGGCCATCATCGGCCTCCATTCGGGGCGCCTCGGTCCCATTCTCTATGACGGAAAGGGTGAGATGCGGCAATGGGTCTTGCGTGGGAGCGCCAGGCCGGGTAGGGTGCGCGCTGACCGAGGTGCCATGACTGCCGTGCGAGGAGCTTCGCCGTGCGACTCCAGAGTCCCGTCTGTGCTTCCCTGAAACGCTGCGCTCTGCACGTAGTCTCGCGAGCGTTCACCGCCTCCGTTTCCCGAAACCGGCGCCTTGATGGTTGAGGCGATGACCGGGGCCGCGACGGCGGACCACCAAGGCGCTGCGGGGAACGGAGCAGGCGGGCGGGTGCCACTCCTGAGGATGGAGGGCATCGACAAGCACTTCCCCGGGGTCCACGCGCTGAAGGGCGTCAGCCTGGATGTCTACTCCGGTGAGTGCTTGGGGTTGGTCGGCGAGAACGGAGCCGGCAAGTCCACCCTGATGAAAATCCTCTCCGGCGTCTACGCGCCGGACGCTGGGGAGCTGGCGATGGCAGGGGCGCCGGTCCGGCTGGCAGACCCGCGGCAGGCGCAGAAGCGCGGGATCGCCATCATCTACCAGGAGTTCAACCTCTGCCCGAATCTCAGTGTGGAGTCGAATGTCTTTATCGGCCGCGAGCCGAGCGGCGCCGGGTTCATCCGCGCGAAGGTGCTGCACCGGCAGACGCAGGCGCTGCTTAATCAACTTGGCGTCCGCCTCAATCCGCGGGCAATCGTGCACGACCTAAGCGTGGCCGAGCAACAGATGGTCGAGATTGCCAAGGCCCTCTCGCTCAATGCGCGTTTGGTGATCATGGATGAACCGACCTCCGCGCTTACCGAGACCGAGGTCGATGCATTGCTCAGGATCATCCGTGCACTTAAGGCGCGCGGGCTGGCCGTGATCTACATCTCCCACCGGCTTGATGAAGTCCTGGCTATCTGCGATCGGATCACCGTGCTGCGGGACGGGCAGAACGCCGGTGAACTCACGGTCGCGGAGGCCACGCCCGAGAAGATTGTCCGCCTCATGGTGGGTCGGAACCTGGACGACCTGTACCGGAAAGAGGAGGCCGAGACGATAAGGCCCGAGCCAGTCCTCGAGGTGCGACATCTCGGACGCACCGGCAGCGCCCGTGATGCTTCCGAAATCGTGCTTGAGGACGTCAGCTTGGAGCTTCGCCCGGGTGAGATCGTTGGGCTGGCGGGCTTGGTCGGCTCGGGGCGGACGGAATTGGCACGCGCGATCTTCGGGGCGGATCGCTTTGACCGGGGTGAAGTGCGGATTGAAGGTAGGCCGGTCACGATCCGCTCGCCACGGGACGCGATCCGACAAGGGATCGGGCTGGTGCCGGAGGACCGCAAGGCGCAGGCACTTGTGCTCAAGCTCGCGGTTCGAGAAAACATGAGCTTGAGCGCGCTTGGGCGGCTGACGCGTCTCGGCTTCGTCCGGCTCGGGTTGGAGCGACGGCTGGCCCGGGAGTTCGTGGACGTGCTCCAGATCCGGACTCCAAGCTTGGAGCAGCAGGTGGTTAACCTCAGCGGTGGCAATCAGCAGAAGGTCGTTATCGCCAAATGGCTGGTGCTGCAGCCGCGGGTGCTGATCATGGACGAGCCGACGCGCGGCATCGACATCGGAGCTAAGGCAGAGGTCCACGGATTGATGACGAAGCTCGCTAAGCAAGGTGTGGCGATCTTGATGATCTCGTCGGAGCTGCCCGAGGTGCTTGGCATGAGCGATCGGGTGCTGGTGATGCGGGAGGGGCGGATTGCCGGCGAGCTACCGCGCCGGGAAGCGACGCAGGAGCGAATCATGGCGCTGGCGACGGGAGTCACCTCGGGGGAAACGGCGGCGTAGGGTCGGCTCGCCGGCCGTCTTACGCTCGCATGGCGCACGTTTGGTGAGCGGCGACCTCGCTACGGGACTGGTTGTCCAGACACGAAGAAAGTGGTAGGCATGGGGACAGGGACCATTACCGGAGACAACATCTTGGATCGCCCGGGGAGCCGAGTTGACGTTGTCGGGCTCCTTGGTCGCTTAGCGCCGACCATATTTCTGGCGGTGCTGGTCGTCGTCTTCTGGCAGCTGGAGCCGGCGTTCCTCTCCGAGCGCAACTTGCTCAACGTCATGCGTCAGATCTCGATTACGGGAATCATCGCGGTTGGGATGACCTTCGTGATCCTGACTGGTGGAATTGATCTCTCGGTCGGGAGCCTGCTTGCCTTTGCCGGCATCGTGGGGGCGGCGGTGGCGAAGGACGCGCGTGGCCTTCTCGCTGGCGGCGTCACCGACCCCGGTGGGACCGCAGTGCTTGAGGGTGCGTTGGCGGCGATGGGCATCGGGCTCGGCGCGGGGCTCATCCACGGCTTCCTCGTGGCCAAGACGCGCGTGCCCGCCTTCGTCGTCACCTTGGGTGGGCTCTCGGTCTGGCGCGGTGCGACCCAGGTTTTCTCCCAGGGTCAGCCGATCAGCTCTTTCTCGAACGATTTCAAGTACTGGGGGCAAGGCTACGTTGGCCGGGTTCCCGTCCCGGTGATCATTTTTCTCGCGTTCGTGGTCCTGGGGGCGATCGTCCTGCGCTTCACGCGCTATGGCCGCTGGATCTACGCGGTCGGAGGCAACCCGGAGGCTGCTCGCCTATCCGGCCTAAACACAACCGGTCTGATCATGAGCGTCTACGTCCTCAGTGGCTTCTGCGCCGGGCTCGCTGGGTTCCTGCTCACATCCCGGCTTAACTCGGCTGAAGTCGTCGCCGGACAGGGTTACGAGTTGACGGTCATCGCCGCGGTTGTCATCGGCGGCACGAGCCTCTTCGGCGGCGAGGGACGGGTCCTTGGGACCCTGGTCGGCGCGATGCTGATTGGCGTGCTCAGCAATGGCCTGACGCTCCGCAACGTCAATCCCTACTGGCAGCCAATCATCATTGGCATCATTGTCGTCCTCAGCGTCTTCGTCGATCAGGTCGCCAAACGGCGGCGCGGCTGACGGGGCGGAGATGTGCGAATGATGCGGTAGGGCCGTCATCGTTTGGGCGGAGAAGGAGGAAGAACCGGGGAGCAGGGTGCACCGTGCGGAGAGCGAATCGGTAGAACAGGCGTGTTCTGCCGGGTACGTCGGCAACGGAGATGATCCATGCGAGGGTATCGGAGACTCGGTCGGATGCTGGTCGGGATCCTGTTACTGAGTCTGATTGCCAGTGCGCCGGTCGGGTTGGCGGCGCAGGACGGGACCCCCGTTGCGACGCCGGCCGTCACATGCGATCAACCGCTGACGATTGCGTTTTCGGTCCCGGGTCTGAACTTCCCCTTTTTCGTGCACATGATGCAGGAAGCCCAGGAGGCTGCCGCCCAGATCGGCCCCATCGAGTTGATCCAGCTCGACGGTCAGAACTCGGCTCCGAAGCAGTCGGCGGACATCGAGGCGATGATCGTCCAGGGCGTGGATGGCATCGTGATCAGCCCGGCGGATGTCCAGGCACTGGCCCCCGCCATCCGGTCGGCAGTCGAGGCCGGGATCCCGGTGGTTACCGTTGACCGTAACGTGATGGGCGTCGAGACTCTGGCCCACGTCGGGGCCGATAACGTTCGCGGTGGTGAGCTCCAGGGCGAGTACATCCTCAGCCTTCTGCCGGAAGGGGGACAAGTCTTCGAGTTGCGCGGCCAGCCGGGTGCCTCGCCGGCGATCGACCGTGACGCCGGTCTCAAGAGAGCCCTTGAGGGGCAAGATGAGGTTGAGATCGTTTTTGACCAGACCGCCAACTTTGCGAGGTCCGAGGCCGTCACCGTCGTGGAGTCAGGGCTGACCGCTAATCCCGAGCCTGATGTGATCGTCGCGGCTAACGACGACATGGCCCTCGGTGCTGCCGAAGCGATTCAGGCTGCCGGCCTCGACGTGCCGATCATCGGCTTTGATGCGCTGCCAGAGGCGCTGTTGGCGATCCAGGACGGCTCGCTGGCGGCGACTATCGAGCAGTTCCCTGGACGGCAGGCCGCAACAGCGCTAGGGATTCTGGTCAATAGCGTCTGCAACGATGTCCAGCCGGTGGAGCACGACACCTACTTGCCACCGCTGCTGATCACGGCCGAGAACCTGGGGCAGGCCGAGCGCGCCGCCGAGGCCGGCATCGCCCTGACCGGGTCGCCAGAGGCTAGCCCCGAGGCCAGCCCGACCAGCTAACAGACTTCGCGACGTCACGCGATGGGCTTCTCCGCTCCTATCGGTGAGAGCGGAGAAGCCCGGTCTGACATTGGCCCGGCCAGGACGGCAGTCCTTCCGAATCCGGAGGAGGGGTGGGAGTGGAGCGGCTGCCCCTCTTTCAGGACGATCAGTACTCCGCGGACGACACCCAACTGTGTCACGCTAACGGTGGCGCACGATGCCGCGTCAGGTGACCCGGGCCGAGCTGACCGGCGTGTTCGGCGATCCGGTGGACGAGAACCCGACCGGGATCATGCAGGAGGCCGCCTTCCGTGCCGCCGGCCTGGATTGGCGCTACCTCACCCTGAAGGTCACCGCGACCGGCCTCGCCGACGCGATGGTGGGGTTGCGGGCGATGCACTTCCAGGGCATCAACCTCACGATCCCCCACAAGGTCGCCGTGCTGCCACTGCTGGACGAGGTCGCGCCGGACGCCGCCGTGATCGGCGCAGTCAACACCGTGCGCCGCGACGGCGACCGCCTGATCGGCGAGAACACGGACGGCAAAGGCTTCCTGCGGGCTGTCCGTGAGGATGCCGGTCTGGACCCGGCCGGCGTCCGGGTCGCAATCCTCGGTGCAGGCGGCGCGGCCCGCGCCATCGCCGTCGAGCTTGCCTTGGCCGGCGCGATTCACCTCACTGTCGTCAACCGCTCGCCGGCGCGCGGGCAGGAACTGGTCGCGCTCCTCAACGACCGCATCCCGGCGGCAGCCACATTTGTCCCGTGGGTGGGTCCCTACCCGGTCCCGGAGGACGTCACCATCCTCGTCAACGCGACCTCGATCGGCCTCTTCCCGCGCGTCGATGCCATGCCCGATGTGGTTGAAGAGACGATCCGGCCCGACCTCCTTGTCTGTGATGTGATCCCCAACCCGCCCCTCACCCGTTTCCTCCAGGCCGCCGAAGCTCGCGGCGCCAGCACCCTGGACGGCCTCGGCATGCTCGTCTACCAGGGTGCCATCGGCTACCTGATGTGGACCGGCCAGGAACCGCCCGTCGCCGTCATGCGAGCGGCCCTTGAGGATGTCTTGGGTGGTTGAGGATAGCGATCCTCGACCCGGTCCCCTCGATCTGGTCGAGCGCCCCTCGCCCCAACACCTGGTCAGGCAGTTCGCGACCACAAGGCCCGATGCGGCATTGGTTCCTCGTTTCCATGCCGCTACGGTGACCCTGCTGTAAAGCGCGCCTACGCCTCCCCGCTCAGCCCGCTTCCCAGGTCCGCCAGCAGCGCCTGCACGGCCGAGACGGCCTCCCCAAGGGGCACGAACGTCGCTTCAGCGGCGGTGCGAGCTTTCAGTTCGGCTTCGCCCTTGGCGAGGGTGCGCGGGCTGACGGAGAGCCGGACGGGGTTCCCGATCAGGTCGGCGTCGTTGAACTTGACCCCGGCCCGGTCGGAGCGGTCGTCGTAGAGGACCTCGATGCCCGCTGCCTGAAGTTCCGCGTAGAGCTGATCCGTCGCGGCGGCGGTCTCGGCGTCGTCGGCGCTGCCCAGCGAGAGCAGCGAAACCTGGAACGGCGCCACCGTGACCGGCCAGACGATCCCCTTGGCGTCGTGGTGCTGCTCGACCACGGTCGCGGCAAGGCGTCCGGAGCCGATGCCGTAGGAGCCCATCACGATCGGCTGGCTCTGGCCCTCGGCGTCCAGGTAGGTCGCGCCGAGCGAGGCGCTGTAGCGGGTGCCGAGCTTGAAGATGTTGCCGACCTCGATCGCCCGCTCCGCCTCCATCGCTGCCCCGCAGTGGGGGCAGTTGAATCCCGCCTCCGTCGACGCAATGTCCGCGACCACGTCCGCCTGGTAGTCTCGGCCCAGGTTGACGTTCTTCATGTGGTAGCCAACCCGGTTCGCGCCCGCGACCAGATTCGGGCTGTCCCGCACGCTCTCATCGACGACGACGAACGCATCCTTCACGCCGACCGGGGAGCCGTAGCCCGGCTCCGCTCCGACGGCCCGGATCTCCTCGCCGGTGGCCGGCGTCAGGCCCAGCTCGCCCGCGGCCTTGCGCAGCTTGGTCTCGTTGACCTCCAGATCGCCGCGGATCACCGCGAAGACGAAGCGGCCGGAGTCCCCTTTGAAGAAGACAGCCTTGGCGGTCCGGCTCAGCGGCACCTGGAGAAAATCGGCGAGGGCCTGGATTGTGGTCGTGCTTGGGGTCTCGACCTCTTCCATCGCCAGGGGCTCCTCCTCGCTCGGGGCCTCTCGACAGAAGGTTGCCACCTCCCGGTTGGCCGCGTAGTCGCCGTTGGGGCAGAGCAGGACGA
>JALYMD010000276.1 GCA_030773875.1 Chloroflexota bacterium
GCCTGCCCCCCTGCAACCTCAACAACTCCAGGAGATCATCGACCAGCCGCCCAAGCACCCGGGTCTGCTCCTCGATCACCTCCACCACCTCCAGATGCGACGCCAAGGGAGTGGCTGCCACGGCTTCACGCTCCCGGGCGAGGCGCCGCTGCAACAACTGGCTGTAGCCGGTTATGGAGGTGATCGGCGTGCGCAACTCATGGCTGACCACGGAGAGGAAATCCTGCTTTGCTTGCACCGCCGCCCGCTCGGCCGCAAAAAGGTGGGCGTTGTGGATTTCCACTGCTGCCTGCGCCGCCACCGTCACCAGAAGGTCAATCCGTCCCGTACCATAGACATCCCGCTCATGGCTCTTCACGCAGAGCGCACCAATGGTTTCTGTTCCTGCCCGAATGGGGACGGCCAGCGCAGAGGCAAACCACCGCTCTCGAGCCGCATCGCCAGCACTCACTTCTCCCTGCACAGTGCGCAGCGCGAAGGATTCGATATCCGTGTCCACGATGGGAACGCCCGCCTGAACCGCGCGCCCTACAATCCCCTGCCCCTGGCTCAGCGGCTCCTCCCGCGCCGGCTGGCGCACGCCACCGTGAATCTGGAAGGGGAAGCGGAGGAGCCCAGCTTCTCGATCCGCTAAGGCGACCATGAACGCGTCCGCCGGGACGACCCGCTGCACCTGGCGGGCCAGCTCTTCAAACAGGGCATCCAGGTCCAGGGTCGCGCTGAGCGCCTGACCGACCGCGTTCAGCGTCCGTAACTCGGCAGTGGCGCGGGCAAGCGCTTGGTTGCGTTCTCGCAGGCGCAGATTGAGGTCAATCATTCGCCCGACCGCCACCAGGCTGGCAAAAATCAGCGCCACCCCGAGAAGGAAGCCGATCCGTTCGGCCAACGCCTCCACAATGAGCGCGAGCGGGGTGGTGACCACCAGGCTGAGGGCCGTCCAGCGGGTTGTCTCCGTCCAAAAGCGATCCCGGACCACGTTAGCGCCAAGCCGAGTCCAGACCGCGCCGGAGACAAGGGTGCTGTTGACCAGGAAGTATGTCAGCGCGAACAGCACGATCGAGGCGGGCTGGTCATCGCCGCGGCCGTCGAGCGGCACACCGTAGACAACCCACACGACCACGTCGGCGAGGATCGCGGAGAGGGCAAGTTGCCCCCCGTTGAAGACAAGAAACCGGAGGGTCCTCGGGGTCATCGCTTCCGTGGCCCGCCACGGGATCAGAGCCACGATGGCGAGCGCGAGGACGTGGACCGCGGCGGCCGCAACGGCCCCGAACCCGAGGAAGGTGGTGAAGACAAACACCGAGGCGAGTGAGATGTAGCTGCGGGTGCCCCGATCCATCGGCATCAAGAGCAGGATCTCGGTGAGAACCACGGCGAGAACCAGGACGCCGAGATCCGGGTCCCATCGCAGCGCGGGTGCGAGCACGGCCAGCACGAGCAAGCCGCCAACGCCGACCGCCCACCGGTACGCCGTGGCGCTCCGTGGCAACGGCCTCGTCACGTCCGTGATGCCGGCGCGATCGGCGTTCCTCATCCCGAGGGGGCCGAAGACACCCGTCGACCCGCCGTGGCGCTGACTACCCACGTCGACCTCAAACCACCATTGCCGCGACCAGGTCGCCGCGGCCTTCACCTGCCTTAAGGCAATGTTCGGACCACCGGAGCGGGGCATTGGAGGCAGGCTTGCCCGAACACCGGGTCGGACCACCGACGGACTGGTAGGTTCGGAGCGCCGGGCCGATGAGCGAGCGAGCCTCCCAGCTTCAGGAACCAGGGAGCAACACGGCCAGGGTCCAGGTCGTGAGAGAACACGCTAAGCGCCGTACCGATCACCAGAGGCTGCCTTCCCGGCGCTCCGGGGGCGGTTGATCGACCCTGCCCCATGTCGTCTATTCGCCGCGGAACCGGCCTGCACTCAGGCACCCCGAAGCGCGTACCCACGTCCTGGGCTCAAGGCGTGCTCAGGCTCGATGGCTGATTCCGGTCAGCCGGCCGCTCCCCTCGATATCTGCTGGTGGATGACTCCCATGATCGTCTCGTGCAGGATCCCATTGCTGGCGATAGCCTCATGCCCATAGGGATCGAACAGGCCGCCGTCGAAACCGCTGACGCGTCCCCCGGCTTCCTCGACCATCAAGGCGCCCGCCCCCATGTCCCACGGCTGAAGCGGCCGCTCGTAAAAACCGTCCAGGCGACCGGCGGCAACGTAACAAAGGTTCAGCGCGGCCGAGCCATCCCGTCTCACCCCTTGGGTCAGGTACAGAAAAGCGTTCCAGATGGCCGCCGCTTCAGCCCGGACCGTCTGATCATAGGGAAAGCCCGTAGCGAGAAGGGATCCAATTAACTCATCGGTGCCGGTCACCTGCAGGGAAACGCCATTCAGGCTCGCGCCCCGGCCCCGCTCGGCCACGAACAACTCGTCCCGCATCGGGTCGTAGACGACCCCGAGCAGGAGCGTACCGGCCCGCTCCAGCGCGATCGAGACGGCGAAGTGCGGGTAGCCATGGGCATAGTTGGTGGTGCCGTCCAGCGGATCGATTACCCAGCCATAGGGTGAAGCCTCCCCCACCTGCCCTTCCGCCTCGGCCGAGCCGCGAGCGCCCTCCTCCCCCAGCAGCCGGTGATCCGGAAACGCCTCACGCAACCTGCCCGCGATCAGCGTCTCCGCCGCCCGATCAGCGTCGGTCACCAAGTCGATCGTGCCCTTGAATTGGACGTCACGTTTCCGCCCAAGCCGCTCTCGCAAGACTGCTCCAGCGTCCCGCGCCACCCCAATCGCCACCTCCCGCGCCGCAGCAGGAACCACTCCGTCAGCCATCAACCATCCACCCTCAACTTCGTCGCAGCCACGGCCATCGACGTCTCTCCCGTCTGCTCCTCGTTCCCACTGCGTCGCGTCGCCCGTCCGCCTGCTAGGTCCCAGTGAGGCGCAGCCGTGGATGGATGTCGGTCTCCCAGCCGGCCTGTGCGCCACGACGCAGGGCGTAGAAGGCAGCGCCGGCGACCATCGCCGCGTTATCCGTGCAGAGGGCCGGCGGTGGGTAACGCACTGGGACGGGTCCCAACTCAGGCTCACACCGCCGCACGACCTCATCGCGCAGGCGCGCCCGGAGTGCCGCGTTCGCCGCCACTCCGCCTGCCAGCAGCACCGTTTTCGCCCCAAACTCCACCACCGCCCGAGCGGTCTTCACGGCAAGCACTTCGACGACGGCGGCTTGATAGGAGGCGGCCAGATCGGCGAGGGGTGCATCCGGTGCAAAGGCGGCCGCTCGGTGCTCCGGGAAGGGACCAGAGGTGGGTGCCGGCTCGGATGGTTGAGGCAGACGGTAGGGCTCCGCCAGCCGAAGCAGCGCCGTCTTCAGTCCGGAGAAGCTGAAGTCGTAGCTCTCCGCCAGCCAAGCCCGTGGCAGGTCGAATTGGTTTGGGTTTCCCGCTTCAGCAACGCGCTGGATGACCGGTCCACCGGGGTACCCGAGGCCAAGCAAGCGAGCTCCTTTGTCGAAGGCCTCTCCCGCGGCATCGTCCAACGTCCTGCCGAGGTGGTGGTACCGGCCGTGATCCGTCATCAGGATCAACTCCGTGTGCCCGCCCGAGACCAGCAAGCAGATGAGCGGGAAGGCAGGAGGAGGCTCCGCCACGGGCGAAGATCCATCGGCCGGCGGCAGCATGAGCCAGTTCGCGTAGACGTGGGCCTCAAGGTGATTGACCGCCACCAGCGGCCGGCCAAGGGCGTAGGCAAATGCCTTGGCGACGTTGACCCCGACGAGCAGCGCCCCGGCCAATCCCGGCCCCTCGGTCACCGCCACGACATCCACGCTAGCGCGCTCGATGCCAGCCTCACGGAGCGCAGCCTCCACCACCGGGATGATCGCCGTCACATGGCCGCGCGCGGCGAGTTCCGGCACGACACCGCCGTGTGCCCGGTGCAGCGCGATCTGTGACGCTATGACGTTCGACCGCACGCGACGACCATCCGCTACAACGGCGGCGGCCGTCTCGTCGCAGGAGGTTTCGATGCCGAGGATATTCACGGGCAGTCCAGGAGAACGAACGCCGCCAGCGACGACGGCCTGACCGAACGCACGGGACAGAACTATACGGGGTCCGGCAGCAGGGCTCTCACCCCGGGGAACGCGAACATCCCCCGCTTCCGCTGGATACCTTGGCACCGAAGGAAGGTTGAAAAACAGACCGAGGCAGCCGGAGAGAGCCGGAGAGAGCCGGAGTTATGACGCCTGGGCGAACTCGAGCCCGAGACGGTCGCCAATATTGCGACGGAGAGACGCATAGCGCTGGAGGTAGGCATGATCGCGCAGGGAGGGCGACCACATGATGTAGGCGTCCTCGTTGTTGTCGCTGTAATAGCGCCGGCGCGTCCCTTGGATGGTGAACTCGTACTTGCGGTAGAGCGCCTGGGCAGCCTCATTGGAAACCCGGACCTCCAGCGTCAACCACCCGGCTCCACGCGTCAGCGCCTCGTCGAACAGGGCCACCAGGAGCAATTCGCCGAGCCCCCTCCCGCGTGAGTCCGGCTCAACGCCAATTGTGGTGATATGGGCCTCGTCGTACATGATCCACATGCCGGCAAAGCCGATGATCGGGGGACGCTCCTCCGCCTCCGCGCGCCGACCGAAGGCGAGGAGCGGCAGCCGAGGGAGCGGGCGCCCCACGTCGGGGACGCGAGCTGCCCCATTGCCATTTCGGGATCCCTCGCCCGGTGACTCAGCCACTGTGGACGGATAGTCTCGCAGGACGAGATAGACGTTATGCTCCGGCTCGCGCAACTCCCGACGGTAGGCCGCAGCCGGCCAGGGATTAGTAAAGCAGCGACGCTCGACCCGGCTCACCTCCGGCACGTCGTCCTGCGTCATGGGCTCGATGCGGTACATCTTCGAGCTTTCAACCTTCAGCCATTGCGACGGGGCGTTGAATGACCCACCGATAGTTGCACCCCGGTGGACGGTAGCACCCTCAGGTTCCCGGGGCAACCCGCCTCATGACCTACTCCCTGCCGGGAGCCGACGATGGGCTACTTCTCTCACCGTGCAGGTAGGTCGGTTCCAAGACCACCGGATCGTCGGCATCGCCGGCCCGAAATCGCGTCCAGGCCAACTCCGCGACAGCGGCTGGATGCCGCAGGCGCAGGATTCGCGCCGGAAGCGAAACCCCTGGGACAGCCGCGACCGCGTCCTCTTGCGCAGGGTTGAGCTCCCCGGTGACGATCACGTTCGACGGCCTGCCAGCCAAGTCCGCCGCCAGCTCCGACACGAGCCCGTTTCGCGGTGCCTCGGTCTGACTCCAGTTGCCGGCTTGGACCCCATAGACGGCCCACACCATCCGTCCACGCCCCGCCGACACCACGGCCACCACCGGCAGCCCGGTCGCGGCAAACGGCAGGGCGGTAGCGGCCAGCGTCGGCACTCCAAACACGGGAACCCCCAGCCCGAGCACCAACCCCTTGGCGATGCTCATCCCGACCCGCAGTCCGTTAAAGGTTCCCGGGCCGGTGGCCACAGCGACCCCCTGGATCTCACTTAGGCCAACCCCGGCGACCTCAAGGAGATGGTCGATCTCAGCAAGGAGTGCCGTTGTCTGCGCCCGCCCGGCGTCCCATGTCTGCTCCGCACACCGCAGGCCATCGGTGAGGGCAATCCCTGCCTGCTCCGTCGAGCTGTCGATCGCCAGCAGCCACGACCGGGCCTCGCGAGGTCGCTCTGAAGTAGACACGGCTCACTCCGGGGGCAGATGACATCGGCCCCGCTCCATCCCACTCGGCCGGCTCGCCACCCTACCACGAGTGACGAAAGACCCGCCTCAAGCCCGCGATGTGGATCCACGTAGACGGGACCGCCGCCATGTGACGAGGAGTCAGGCGATGAACCATCCAACTCAACCCGCACCGGCTCCTACCTCATAGCGCATCCACAGGCAAAAGGGCACGGG
>JALYMD010000277.1 GCA_030773875.1 Chloroflexota bacterium
TCGGTCCGCTTGCGGTCGGAGAGCTTGGCGAGATCCTGACCTTCGATCAGGACGCGGCCCTCGTCGACGGTGTCGAGGCCGGAGAGGCAGTTGAGCAGCGTGGTCTTGCCGCAGCCGGAGGGGCCCATCACGGCGACCATCTCGCCACGCTGGACGGCAACATCGAGGCCCTTCAGGACGGTGAGCTTGGCGGTGCCGGTGTCGTAGGTCTTGACCACGCCCTCGGCCCGGATGACGGCAGTATCTTCCGCGCTGGCCGGCGTGGCGGCGTCGGTGCGGCTCCGTCCAATGCGCATGTGAACTCTCTCCCTTGCTGCCTCGTGCCTTCTGTGTGAGGCAGACGCGGAATCGGTGGGGGGCGCTGGAGGCCGAGCGTCCCGGATCTCGAAAACGGACCGCGTTGCCTAACGCTGTTCGCGACAGTCCTAGAGTAGTCCGGGAATGAGACAGACGTGTGAACCAAATGTGACGAAATGGTGAACAAACGGCGCCGCTCCTCACTCGGAATCCCCCGTGCACGGGGAGGTAGCGCCGCCGGGCAGGTGGCGACGGTGAGCGGGTACGGATCCGAGCAGGGGTAGACTGGGCAGCGATGCCCAGCGCGGAGATTTGGGGAAACGGGTGGTGCCCGTCACTGGCGAGAGATTATCGGGAGGAGATTCGCATGCGTCGCCGTTCGGTCGCGCCGTCGCTCGCCGTGGTTTTGGCCCTGCTGTTCGCCGGATGGATCGGCGGCGCGGGGGCAGGCGCACGCCAGGCGGACCCGGCGCTCGCGCTCGGCGGGGATCCGCGGGTGGACGCGGAGGATTTCCGGGTCACGGTCTTTGCCGAGGGGCTGCTGTTTCCGTTCGGGATGGCCGAGCTGGAGGACGGCTCGCTGCTGGTCGGGACGAGCGACCCGGCCGGGGGCGGGTATTTTGGCGGTCCCAGCAATCTGCTGCGGCTGGTCGACGAGGACGGGGACGGGGTCGCCGACGGCGCGGGGATGGTGCTCTACGGAGGGTTGCCGGGCGGGATCACGGCGATGGCGCGGGCGGGGGAGCTGGTCTTCGTGACCACGGGCGGCAGCGCGCCGGAGCGGATCTCGGTGCTGCGGGTGGGCGAGGAGCCGGACGAGCCGTTGACCCTGATGGGGAGCATCGAATTCGGGTTCGAGGAGGGACAGGAGCACCGGACCTACGCGGTGGCGGCGCGGGAACGCCAGGGAGAACGGGGGCGGATCGATCTGTTCTTCAACGTCGGGTCCGCTGACAACGACGGCGCCGGGGGCAGCGTGGCGGTGAGCGGCCTGACCGAAGGGGTGCTGGAGGACGCCTCCATCTACCGGGTCCGGATCGAGGAGGCGGACGGGGAGCCGGCCTTCTCGGAGCCGGAGCAGATCGCGTCGGGGCTGCGCAACGCGGCCGGCATCGCCGTCCATCCGGCCAGCGGGGATCTCCTCTTCGAGGACAACGGGATCGACCTGCCGGGGAACCGGATCGAATCGCTCGGCGCCGACGAGCTAAACCTGCTCCCGGCCCGCGCGATCGGGGGCGAGGTGGAGGACTTCGGGTTCCCGGGGGCGTACGTGGAGTACCGGACGGGGCGGGAGGTCGGGGGAGGCGGGCGGCAGCCGCTGGCCGCCTTCCAGCCGCAGGAGGGGTCGGAGAGCGAGGGCGCGGTCGGGGTGGCGGTCGCGCCGCCCGGGTTCCCGGAGGGTTTGAACGACGGGGTCTTCGTCGGCTTCCACGGGCAGTACGACGAGACGGGGCTCGCCAACGAGGAGAACCCGCTGGTCTACGTGGACCTGGAGACGGGGGAGTCGTTCCAGTTCGTCGGCAACGAGGAGCCGCAGGTCGGCCACCTGGACAGCCTTCTCGCCACGGACGACGCGCTCTTTGCCGTCGACGTGACCGGCCCCGGCTCCATCCTCGGCGCCGAGCCGTTGGGGGTGATCTACGCGATCCGGGCGGCGGAGCCGGAGCGGACCGAGGACGGGTAGCGGTGGAAGAGTTCCATGATGAGGGCCACTGATTGAGGATGAGGAGGGCTCACGACTGCCTGGTTGAACCTCTGGCATGATCGGGATGGGTGCCGCCAGAGCCTCGTCAACGTTTGGTGAGGAGGGTTGCCGGTTGGCCGACGACCTCCTCCGGGCGGACACGGTGAGGGGCGCAGCGAACGAAGGAACGGACCATTCTAGGAGCGTAGGGGGCAACACTGGGCAGTTGCGGGTACACATGAGGGATGGGGCCTCGACCGACCATGGATTAATTCTGCGGTGGGTAGCCCGGGGAGTATAGGAACTACCGGATCGGCCTATCAAACGAGTGAGGGGATAAGAGATAAGGCAGCGAGAAACGGCCGGAAGCGTAATGACCTGCCCCCCGAAAGCTGGTCCGGCGAAAATGGGAGTCCTCTGGGGGTGAATGGCACCCCAAGGAGGACGGTATGCGTCGGAGCCGGTTCTCA
>JALYMD010000278.1 GCA_030773875.1 Chloroflexota bacterium
CCACCACTCGTGCCCCCGCGGCGGCAAGGGCGAGCGCAGTCGCCTGTCCAATGCCGCTGCCGGCCCCTGTCACCAGCGCGCTGGCGCCCCTCAGCCCGTCGCTCCCCGCCGTCACCACGTCCACATCCCCCTCGTTCGAGACCACCCGATTGGGTGGACGCCATGGGATCGCCTCCACGCGACCCGCCCGCGGTTGGTGCGTGGGTCACGGAGAAGGGCGTTGGTGCCCCCGACTTCGTTTCCACCCCGAACCAACCGCCGTTCCGGAAGAATACGGTCTGGGCGTTCGCTTGGGGCAACAGCATTTGGAAAGGGGCCGCTAACGCCGGGGAGGGTCGCTTGGCCGGTGGATCATCAGGTCGATCGCCATCCAGAGGCTGCGGGAATAGGGGAAGAAGAAGAGCGGGAGACCGATTACGAAGACGACAGCAATGATTTGCATCGCCACGGTGGAGAGGTCGCTCCAGAGGAGCAGTGCAATCACGGCGCCGACGCCCAGAATCTCCGCCACGATCAGGTTAATCGCGTAGGCACCAAGGAAGTAGCCCTCTTCCCGCTCGAACTTCACGTGGCAGTTGGGGCATCGCTCCCGCACGGTCCACCACCCGGCGAAGGCCGGCGCCCCGCCGCAGTAGGGACAACGCAGGACCAGGGCCCGCCTCAGCAGCACACCGAGGCGGCGTCCGCTGGCGGTCGGGAGATTGATGCGAGCAGCCGGAGGGACATCAGCCTCGGTCTGCGCTCGACGATCCGCTGCCAACGCCTCAGCCTCCGGTCGTGATTACATGCTCTGCGGAGACCATAGCCTCCCTAGTGCAGGCTGTGCCAGTCGGGTTCCTCATGGCCCAGCCAAGTTCCCCGACGCACTTGGGGTGAACGTGGATGGGGCTGGGTACAATGGCGGACCGATGGGGTCAGCCGCATCGGGTTGCGGGTGGACGAGTTGCGCGACACGTCAAGGAGGATTGATGCCCCAGCCGTTGCGGTTCGGGATTTGTCGCAATCAGACCCTGCCTTGGGACGCGCTGCTCCGGCACTTCCAGGAGTTCGAGCGGCTGGGGTTCGACAGCGCCTGGGATTGCGACCACTTCCAGCGCCCCAGCGAGCCGGAAGCGCCCTACTTCGAAGGCTGGACAACCCTCGCCGCGCTGGCCATGGGCACCGAGAGGATCCGGCTCGGCGTGCTCGTCACATCCAACACCTTCCGTCACCCGGCGCTCCTCGCCAAGCAGGCGGTCACGGTCGACCACATCAGCGGGGGGCGGCTGGAACTGGGCATCGGCACCGGCTGGTACGAGGCAGAGCACCACCGATTCGGCCTCGCCTTCCCGCCCGCACCGGAGCTGGTCGTCCGCTTCCGGGAGGCGGTCGAGATCGTCGATCAGATGCTCCGCCAAGATCTAACAAGCTACGACGGCGCCTACTACCGCCTCCAGGACGCGCCTTGCCGACCAGCGCCGGTGCAGCGCCCCCGGCCACCCCTCACCCTTGGCGCGCACGGACCGAAGATGCTCCGGATCGTGGCGCAGTACGCGGACCGCTGGAACTCCTTCGGCACGGTTGAGGAGATCCGGGAGCGCAACGCGATCCTGGACGAGCATTGCGCGGCCATTGGACGCAGCCCGAACGAGATCCTCCGCTCCTTTTTTGGCCAGGCACCCCGAGACACCATGGCGGGGCGCTTGCAGACGGACCCGTGGGACTCACCGGAGGCGTTTCTGGACATCATCGGACAGTACCGCGAGGTCGGTATCGAGGAGTTCATCATGGATGGTCCGCGGGAGGACCAATTTCAGGTGATGGAGCGCGTTGCCGTCGAGGTGCTCCCGGCCCTGCGAGCCGACGGGGCGACGGCGCCGGCCTGAGCTGCCGCTATTGAAAGAGGTCCGTCACCGGGATCTGGAGATCCGGCAGAACGTCCGCTCCGTCCAAGGTGTCGTCCTGATGGAGGACAAGGGGTGGGTGCCCTGGCCGGTAGACAGCTACCGTGCACGCACTCGGATCGGCAATCCAGACCAAGCGGATACCGGCGTCTAAGTAGCAGCCAACCTTCTGTTGGATCTCCGCCGGACGGTCTGATGGAGAAGCGACCTCGACCACCAGGTCGGGGGCCAAGGGAAGGTACCCGCGACGCTCGGCACGCGGCGGCAGCCGCTCGGCCTGGACGAAGGCGAGATCCGGGGCCAGAACGGTGTCCGGGTCTCGCCTGAGGAGGAAACCCGTCTTCGCCGCATAGACCCGGCCGCGTCCTCGCTCCACGACATAGTTGCCGATCCTGCGAGAGAGCTCAAACGCGATCTCGCCGTGCTCGGCTCCAGGCGGGAACATGCGGCGCAACTCCCCGTCGATCAGGTCGTACTGGTACCCGTCGGCGGGCAGCGCTGCCAGCGCCTCGGCGGTCATTAGTCTGGTGATGGCCATGGGAATCCTCCTCGCGGCCGGATCACGGGGATCGTCTCGCGACAAGCTCGGCCGAGGCGCCTCTCGGCTGATGGTAGCACCCGGCTGCCGGTGGCCGGCGTCACCGTCGCGGGTGGGGCTGGGGTCTCACCCGCCGACAGTGATGGCTAGGCTGTTGACCCTCTTCGGAGGCTGTGATAGCGTGCGCGCCACGCCACAAGGTAGAGACGTTCGAACGGCCCAATAGCGCGAGCCTTCCAAGGCACTGAGGGCGTGGCGCGTCCACCGAACCTTGTCGTCGCCCCATCACTTGCGCTTGGAATCGTTGAAGATTGCGGGGTCACCTCCGGCCGTGATGGGCTCAACGCCCCGGCGGCCGTTCGACTCCGAACCGCTTTCGGCCTCGTTGCGCCCTGTCCCGGTGCCAAAACCGGGACGACCCGCTGCGGCGGGGGCGCTCTCGTTCGGGGTGTCGGCGTACGGGCGCCGGCTGGGACAGTGGTCGTCCAGGTCGGAGGGTAGAACTGGTGATTGGTCCACGCGATCGACGCGAGCCGCTCACGAGCAAAGAGGTCGATGTCACCGTCCGCAAGCTGACCCGGCGCGGCTTCGCCGGGGGATTCGCCGGCTTGACCGCGTTGGCCGCGGCGGCTGGATTAGGACTGCGGGGCGTGAGCCCCAGCCAGGCCGCCGCTAACGCGCTGGGTATTTTGCCGGAGGATCTGCCGGCCAAGAAGTTCAGGGCAGCCTTCTCCGAAATCGGGTTTGCGTGCTCCTGGTGCGTCCGCGGCGCCGACACCGCCAAGTTCTTCGGCGACCTGCTCGGGGTGGAGGTAACCGTCTACGACGGCCAACTCAGTGCCGACAAGCAGCGCCAGGACATCGAAGACATCGCCGGCAAGGAGTGGGATTTCGTCGCGATCCACCCCCTGGCGATCAACCAGTACGTCGACCCGGTCCAGGAGATGATCTCCAAGGGCATCCCGGTCATCGACATGGACACGAAGCTGGCTGATGACCTGGACAGCCTCGGCATCGTCACCTTCCTCGAACCGGACAACATCTACATGGGCGAGACGATGGCCAAGGCCCTCTTCGACGCCATCGGCGGCGAGGGCGAGGTCATCCACACCCAGGGCGCGTTGACCCACACCGGTGCTCAGGGCCGCGCTCAGGGCTTCCAGAACGTGCTCGCCAGCTACCCGGGCATCCAGGTGGTCGACGAGCAGCCGGCCGACTGGGACATCAAC
>JALYMD010000279.1 GCA_030773875.1 Chloroflexota bacterium
AGACGGGGCGAAATCCTCTACCGCGCCGCTCAGATCCTCCTTGATCGAAAAGAGGAATTGGCCCGCGAAATGACGGAGGAGATGGGCAAGGTCATCGACGAGGCCCGCGGCGACGTGCAAGAGGCCATCGACATGACCTTTTACATGGCTGGCGAAGGTCGGCGCATGTATGGTCAGACCACTCCGTCCGAGATGCGCAGCAAGTTCAACATGTCCGTGCGCAAGCCTATCGGGGTCTGCGGCATCATCACTCCCTGGAACTTCCCGCTGGCGATCCCATCCTGGAAGATGATGCCCGCCCTCATCGCCGGCAACACCACGGTGTTCAAACCGGCGAGCTTTACGCCCCGTATGGGCATACGGTTGATCGAGGTGCTGGAGGAAGCAGGGTTACCACCCGGTGTGGTTAACCTCGTGATGGGCACTGGCTCCGAGGTGGGCGACGCCATCGTCGAGCACCCGCATGTCCCGCTCATCTCATTCACGGGCTCAACCGACACGGGAACCGAAGTGGCAACGCGAGGCGCCCGCCTGAACAAGCGCATCTCTCTTGAGCTGGGCGGCAAGAACGCCGTGATCGTCATGGACGACGCCGATCTCGGGTTGGCGACCGACGGCATTCTCTGGAGCGCCTTCGGCACTTCCGGGCAGCGCTGCACGGCCGCAAGCCGCGTCGTTGTGCACCGGTCTGTCCAAAAAGAGCTAAGCGAGCGCCTCGTTGCCCGAGCGGGCGGCATGCGCCTGGGTAACGGCTTGGAGGCGACCACGGACATCGGACCCGTGGTGACGGAGCGCCAGTTGCAGTCGATCAACGGCTACGTCGAGGTCGGGCGAGCGGAAGGGGCAAGACTCGCGACTGGTGGGCAGATCGCCCGTGAGGGAGAATTGGCGCGAGGGTTCTTCCACCAGCCCACGGTCTTCGATGAGGTCCGGGCCGACATGCGTATCGCCCAGGAAGAGATTTTCGGGCCGGTCACCGCGTTGATTCCCGTTGACTCGCTGGACGAAGCCATCGATGTCGTCAACGGCGTCAAGTACGGCCTTTCGGCCTCGATCTTCACGGCCAACGTCAACCAGGCGTTCCGCGCCATGCAGGACATCTTCACCGGCATCCTCTATGTCAACGCAGGCACGACCGGTGCGGAGATTTACCTCCCGTTTGGGGGGACGAAGGCGACCGGAAACGGCCACCGTGAAGCAGGGACGGCGACCCTGGATTTCTTCACCGAGTGGCAAAGCATCTACGTCGACTTCAGCGGCCGTTTGCAGCGGGCCCAGATCGACCTCATAGAGGATGACGGCAAGCCGTAAGGCACGCCAGAGCCGAGGGCCGGATCTCCGGTCCTCGGCTCTTCTCCCAGCCGCGGTCCGGCTCCGCCCATTCTCGTAGTCCAACCGAGGCACAGCACCAGGGACGAGGCCTCGCGCTCTCGCAGTCAGATGCTGTAGTCGGCCCTGGCAACTGTCACCTGAGCTCGCTCGACGAGAAGACGCAGCGAAATCGAGGCCAGAAACGCCTCTGAGCGCGACTGAAGCTCATGCCAGGTCTGATGAATGACATGCCCGTCGAGCTGGCTCCCCGGGTGGGGATGGGCGCGGCGGTCTGGGCCATCCAGCACGTGCAGGACATCGAGCACGGTAATCTCCGCTGGATCGCGCGCGATCTCATGCCCGCCGAGGGGTCCCCGGGTGCTCCGGACGAAACCAGCCCGGTTTAGAGCACCGAGCAATTGGTGCAGGTAAGCTTCGGGGATGCCCTGACGGGCCGCGATGTCCCGGCTTTGGGTCGGCCCCTGGCCGTACCGTTGGGCAAGGTCAAACAGCGCCCGCACGCCGTAGTCGGCCCTGCTTGAGACCCGCATGGAGCACCTCGTTCATGCTGCCCAGCCGGTAGCCTTCGAGGTCGAGCGCGACATACTGGTAGCCGGCCGCCTTGATCCCTGCCACGATCTCTTCGTGCCGCTCGACGACAGCGGCCATCGCTTCCGGAGGAACCTCGATCCGTGCGACCGTATCGTGGTGACGCACCCGGAAGCCACGAAAGCCTAGCCCCTTCAAACATCCTTCCGCGGCGGCCACTTTTGCCAGCTTCTCAACGGTGATGGGGTCCCCGTAGGCGAACCGGGAGGAGAGGCAAGCCACCGCGGGCTTGTCCCACGTCCGGAGCCCGAGGAACGCAGAAATCTCTCGCACCTCGTGCTTCGTTAATCCCGCCTCTTGCAGAGGACTACGAACGCCGAGGTCACGGGCCGCTCGCATTCCTGGCCGGAAGTCGTCCGCGTCGTCAGCGTTCGCTCCGTCAACCACGACCTGTAGGCCCCGATCACGGGCGACTTCCGAGAGTTTCCCGTAAAGCTCCGTCTTGCAGAAGAAGCAACGCTGGTGGCTGTTGTTCGCGTAACGGGGATCAGTCAACTCCATCGTCGAGACAATGAGGTGCTCGACTCCCATCTCCTCGGCGATAGCCGTCGCCTCGGCCATCTCGTCGGCCGCGTATGTCTGTGAAAGCCCCGTGGCAGCGACTGCCCGCTCACCAAGGACATCGTGGGCAACGCGGAGAACGAGCGTGCTGTCAACGCCGCCGGAGAAGGAGACGAGGACAGACGCCATGTTGCCCAGAATCGATTGGAGGCGACGATATTTCTCTTCAGCGACTGCTTCCACGGTTCCCTCAGTTTCATCGCCTCGTCGCGGCCGACGGTGGTTCGACAGCGGAGCAGGATGCTACCAACGATCCCGTGCTGCCCGCAACCGCTGTCGGCCGTCCATGCCGCTCCCTACTGGAGCCCACTGCCTGCCGTGCGGCGGTGGGCTCCATCCCGGCCACTTAGGCCGGGTACGAAAAATGCTACGATCTATTTGACATGATTTCGGGGCAATGGCTATAGTCCCGCATCGACTGTGTCGATTACCTGAGCACTTCGGCGTCTTAGATCCCTCCGTCGTCGTTTCCATCCACTGATCCACCCTGCAGTGCAAGCACGTTGCGCTTGGATGCAGGAAGGGTCTGTGGACGCGGATCGCCCGGGCTGAGAGG
>JALYMD010000280.1 GCA_030773875.1 Chloroflexota bacterium
GATTCAGGAGGACCGGTCCGATGACCGCGACCGTCAAGACCGAGACCGCGCCCAGTCCCGCCGCGTTGGACGAGAACCTGGGCGAGCACCTGGACGCCGCGGAGGACCGGGCGCTGAGATCCGTCCAGCCGTTGACACCCGAGGAGTTGACGGATCGCCTGACCCCGAGCGATCCCCGCCTCTCTCCCGACGGCCGTGCCGTGCTGTTCGCCGTCGCCCCCAGGGGCAAGAAGGGGGAGCACAAGGAGCAGGCGATCTGGATCTCCCGGGACGGCGCCCCAGCCCGCCCCTTCACCGGGGGCACCGCCCACGACGCCAACCCCCGCTGGTCGCCCGACGGCACGCAGGTCCTCTTCTGCTCCGACCGCGCCGAGCGCGGTGACGACAAGTTCAAGCTCTACCTGATCGACGCCGCAGGGGGCGAGGCCCGACCGCTTGGCGACCTCCAGGGCGAGCTGACGATGCCCTACTGGTCCCCGGACGGTCGCGTGGTCGCGCTTCTCCGCAAGGACCCCGAGACCCCCGAGGAGAAACGGCGGAAGGAGGAGCGCGACGACGCGACCGTCGCCGACGAGAACCCCAAGCCGACCCGCCTCTGGGTGGTCGACGCGGCCACCGGCCGTGCCCGCTGCCTCACCTACGGGACCCGCCAGATCTGGTCCTACGCCTGGGCGCCGGACGGCACCCGGCTCGCGGTTCTGACCACCTCCTCCCCGGACCTCAACACGATCTTCGACGCGGGCGACCTCTGGCTCGTGCCGCTCTCAGGCGGTCTGCCCAAGCACGTCGCCACCTTCCCGGTCCTGCCCCACAACCCCGTCTTCATGGAGACACCCGACGGCCCCGCCATCGCCGTGCGCGCCAACAACCACCGCGCCGACCCGTCCGACTCCGTCTGGATCGTGCCGGTCACGGGTGGGGAGCCCCGGAACCTCCTCCCCGGCCACCCCGGCGTGGTCGAGGATCTGGTCGAGCTTCCCGGGTCTCCGGCCACGGTGGGGCTGCGGATGGTCGAGCGCACCCACGGCCTCCTCTACCGCCTCGACATCGCCGGCGGCGGGCTCCGGGCGGCAACCCCTGCCGCCCTGCACGGCAGCGGCAGCGTCCTCTCCGCTCCCTCCTTCTCCGCCGACGGCCGCCGGGTCGCATTCGTCTGGTCCGACGACACGACGCCGGAGGAGGTCTACGTCGGCGATGTCGGCGGCGAAGCGGCGGCGGTCACCACGCTCGGCGAGGCCTTCCGGGGCCGGCTTGCCCCCGTGGAGACCGTGCGCTGGGCAAGCACTGACGGCGTGGAGATCGAGGGGCTGCTCACCCTTCCGGTCGGCTACGAGCCCGGCAGGCGCTACCCCTTGGTGGTCGAGATCCACGGCGGGCCCTCCTGGCAGTGGGAGGATCGCGTCTTCCTCGACTGGCACGACTGGGCGCAAATGCTGGCGAGCCACGGCTACGCCGTCCTCGCGCCCAACCCCCGCGGCAGCACCGGCTACGGGTCGGCGTTCCAGCAGCTGCTCCAGGACGATGTCGGGGGCGGCGAAGCGCAGGACCTCATCAGCGGCGCGCGGGCGATGGTGGAGCGGGGCATCGCCGACGCCGAGCGGCTGGGCATCGGGGGCTGGAGTTGGGGCGGTTACCTGACCGCCTGGACGATCACCCAGACCGACATCTTCAAGGCTGCCGTGATGGGCGCCGGCCTGGCCAACATGGTTTCCGACCACGGCACCGACGACATCCCGGCGATGAACCTCTGGATCTACCCCGGCCAGCCCTACGACCACCTGGATCACTACTGGCAGTCCTCCCCCATTCGCCACATCTCGAACGTCAAGACGCCGACCCTGATCCTGCACGGGGATCAGGATGCTCGCGTCCACCCGACCCAGGGCATGGAGTACCACCGCGCCCTGAAGACGCTCGGCGTGCCCACGGAGTTCGTCCGCTACCCGCGGGAGGGACACGGCATCCAGGAGCGGGCCCACCAGATCGACCTGATGCGCCGCCTCGTCGCCTGGCTCGACCGCTGGCTGAAGGCGTAGGCGTGGCAGCGTCCCACCGGCGGGGACCGGCTGATCCCTGGTTCGACGACTAGGTTGCCGCGGGCCGGCTCCTCGTCCGGGAAGGGCGCGGCGAGGCAGCGACCTCCCACTTCCGGGACCTCGCGAGCCGCTATCCGGACGATCCCTGAGCCCACTTCGAGCTCGCCTGCGCTCTAGACCGGGAAGGCTGGGAGGAAGAGGCCGTCCTCCCCTACCGGCAAGCCTTTGCGCTGGCCTGAGCGGGGAGGACCTGGCGAGCGCTTACGTCAGACTCGGGAGCACGCTGCGCAACGTCGGCCAGCCCGAGGAGGCCGCGCGAGTCCTCGCCGAGGGCCGGGAGCGGTTCCCCTCCGACGGCGCCATCCGGATCTTTCTCTCGCTTGCCCAATTCAGCGCCGGCGATGGTCAGGTGGCGTTGGTGGAACTGCTGGACCTGCTCCTCGCCAACCCCACCGCAGCCAATCTCCGCGGCTACGACCGAGCAATCCGCAGCCTGTTGAAAAAGGCCTGACTGGCCCGGCGGGCAGATTGCTGGCCGGGCTGAGGGAGCGGTCGGTGCCTGGTCATCCCCAGGAGACGATGGGACCGCGGCCGCCGCTGGCGAGGACAGCCAGGCTGCCGCGTTGGCCTCGACCTTGGTGGCGTCGAAGAACAGCTCCTGGCCCCAGACCAGGCCCGCCCCCTGGCACAGGTCCACGACCCGCTCCAAGAAGCGCTCGAAGATCCCTACGCCGAGCCTTTGCCGGATGCGGGTGAGGCTGGAGTGGTCGGGGAGCGACTCGTCGACGGCGTAGCCGAGGTACCAGCGGTGGGCGAGGTTGAGGCTTGCGGTCTCGACGAGCTTGCGCTCGGAGCGGAGGCCCTCGAAGAACATGACCAGCTGCAGCTTGAAGAAGACGACCGGGTCGATGCTGGGACGGCCCCGCTGGGCATAGCACTCGCGTGCCCACTCGCGGACGAAGCCCAGGTCGAGCTTCGCCTCGAGGTGGCGGTAGAAGTGGTCGGGCGGGACCAGCTCCTCCAGCGAGACGGCGACGGGCTTGTCGAGGTGGCACGGTTTGGACGGGCCGAGCATCGGCGACCTCCCGGTGGCGGGCTGAGCGGCGAGGGCCGTCGCGGCCGCCGGAGGTTCCCCCACCTACCGCCCTGGGTCCGGCACAGCGGCCGGCTTGTACTCGCGGAACGCGCCGCAGGGCCGGAAGCCGAGCCGGGCGTAGACCCCCTGCCCGCCGGCCGACGCCTGGAGGGTGGCCGTCCGGTAGCCGGCCGCCCGCGCATCCACCAGCGGGGCCGCCGTCATGGCCGTGCCAATCCCGCGGCGGCGGGTCCGCGGCAGCGTCACGACGGCGTAGAGCCCCGCCACGCCGCGCCCGAGGAAGCACTCGCTGGTGGCGACCGGCTCGCCGTCCAGGTACCCCACATAGTGACGCGCCGGACAATCGGGGGCGAGCGCGACCGCGGCGGCCCGCCCGTAGAAATCGAGAACCGCCGGATCGGGCGGGTGCCAATTCGCGGCGAGCACCCCCGCGTAGTCCGCCAACTCTGCCGGGGAGGTCACCCGCCGCACGACGAGCCCCGCCGGCGGCGGG
>JALYMD010000281.1 GCA_030773875.1 Chloroflexota bacterium
GCGACGGCCGAGCCCGGCGCGGGGATCGGCACCAGCCGGGGCAGCGTGGCCGGGATCTTGACTCGCGCGAAGCGGGAGCCAGCGGCCGAGCGGAGAACGACGATCAAGTTCAAGCTGCGGTTGGACACATGCGGAAACCGCCGCCCTCGGTCGATTGCCTGGGGTGTCAGGATTGGGAAGATCTCGTCTTCGAAGACCCGCGCCAAGGCCTCCTTCGCTGCCGGCTCCAAATCCCGGTGGAACACGATATCCACGCCGTTCCCGGCAAGGGCTGGCAGCAAATCCTCGCGGACCAGATTGGCGTGAGCATCCAGGAGCTGCTGAAGCAGGCGCCGGACCGCGGCAAACTGAGCGGGTGGCGTACGTCCGTCCGGCCCGGGATCACCGATGCCCGCGATGAGTTTTCGCTTCAAGCCCGCGAGGCGAATCATCAGCCAACCGTCCAGGTTGTCGGCGAAGATCGCGGCGAACTTGACCCGCTCCAGAAGCGGCGTCGTCTCTTCCGCCGCCTCCTCCAGGACACGGCGGTTGAACTCCAGCCAGCTCAGCTCACGATTGATGTAGAGGTCGGGGTTGAGGGGAGGTCGCACCAACGGCTCGCCGTCCGATCGGGCGTCTCCAGAGGTGAGGGTGTCATCGACGAGCGTGGTGGCCAAGGCGGTCCCGCCGCCACCATTCACTCCTGCCGGGTCAAACGAGGAGCCGTCAGCCTTGCCATCAGCCTTAGATTGCTGCTCAGCCTGGTGACCTCGGTTGGCCTTGCGTTTCTTGGTGGGTGTCATCGGGGACTCCGACCCTCCACACGAGCAAGCGCCGGCCTCCTGGTGGGCTACCGGAGACTCGATCGCTCCCCGCCCGGGACGCGGTTCTGCAGGTCGAGCGTCTCCCGGATCCGGCGCATCGCCAGGACGGGCAAAAACGTCTTCACTCTGATCGGCTCGGACCACAACTCGGCGACGGCCTGGCTGGCGCACCGCTCAAGAACAGCGCTGTCAGCTTCGTCGAACGCCCGCCGTGCGTCCGCAAGCACCCGCTGGGTCATCGCGGCCCGGCTGCTCAAGGATTCCCGTTGGTTCAGCAAACTGTCCATTCCCCGTACTCCACGGAGCCGGACACGTACATCATCGCACGAGTGCGCGAAGCGGTACGTATCCGGCTGCCTAGGTTCCCCCTCCCGCACCCTTGATGGGTACCCCGGTTGCGCCCCGACAGTCAGGACTCCAATGGTGCCCCCCGTCTGCTCAACACGCCAAGCTTGAACTATTAAAAGAAGACGAACTTGAGACTAGTGCTACGCATTCCCTCCATCGTCGCTCTGCTGCCCGCAGTCAGCGCGCGGGTGAATCCACCCTCGTTTCGACTGGTAGACTGGCTGAACGCCCGGGCCGGGCGCCTCATCGCGATCCAGCAGGAGCGACCATGGCCGGGACTGCAGTGCCCAACGTTCCCTTCCGCCCGCTGACCAAGATCGTCGCCACGGTGGGGCCGGCAAGCGCCGATGAGGCAACGCTTGCTCGCCTGATGGACGCCGGCGTGGATGTCTTTCGTCTCAACTTCTCCCACGGGACCCACGCGGACCATGCCGAAACCGTCGCCAGGGTCCGAGCGCTTGCGGCCGAACGGGGTGCCGTCGTCGCGCTTCTCCAGGACCTTCAGGGACCGAAGCTGCGTGTCGGGGAACTCGTCGGGGGGGAACCGGTCAGCCTCATTCCCGGCCATCCCCTCACCATCGTCACGGAGCCCGTCGAGGGCACGGCCGAGCGCATCTCGACCACCTACGATCGGCTGGGCGAGGATGTGAAGCCGGGGGACCGGATGCTCCTGGACGACGGGGCAATGGAAGTGCGCGTTGAAGCGGTTCAGCGCAACGCGGACGGGCCTGATGTCGTGGACGCTCGCGTCGTAGTCGGTGGGATGCTCAAACCCCGGAAGGGCATCAACCTGCCGGGCACGGCGGTGAGCGTACCGGCGCTGACTCCGAAGGACCTGGAAGATCTGGCCTTCGGGGTGGCTCAGGGTGTGGACGTCGTGGCCCTCAGCTTCGTTCGTGCGGCGGCGGATGTGCGGGCCGCTCAAGCGGAGATCCGCCGTCTCGGCGGGCGGCAACCCGTGATCGCCAAGATTGAAAAACCGCAAGCCATCACCCGGCTCGAGGAGATCATCCGCATCAGCGACGGGGTGATGGTGGCCCGGGGTGATCTCGGCGTGGAGATGAGCCCGGAAGCAGTCCCTATGCTCCAAAAACGCATCATCCGGCTCGCTAACGCCGCCGGAGTTCCCGTGATTACGGCCACCCAGATGCTGGAGTCCATGATCGGCAACCCCCGGCCCACCCGAGCGGAAGCCAGTGATGTCGCCAACGCGATTCTGGACGGGACTGATGCGGTGATGCTTTCAGGCGAGACCGCCGTCGGCGCCTATCCGGTCGGGGCTGTGGAAACGATGGCCCGGATTGCCCGAGAAGCCGAGCGGGGCTTGACCATGGCGGATCGGCGGCGACGAGCGGATGACGGACGGGTTACCGACGCGCATGCCGTGGCTCACGCGGCGCGGGCCCTGGCCGGCGACCTGGCGGTGCCCGCAATCGCGGTGCTGACTGCGACAGGGCGCACCGCCGGACTCGTCTCCGGAGAGCGCCCTGGGGTACCGATCGTCGCGCTCACGGACCGGCCGGCGGTCGCCCGTCGCTTGACCCTCTGGCGGGGGGTCGTGCCAGTCGTGGTCGAGCTGCCTAAATCCACTGACGCGGCGCTGACGGCGGTGGAGCGGGGGCTGCTCGAGCGCGGGGTAGCGAAACCCGGAGACCGCGTGGTGGTGGTGGGCTCGGCGCCGCGTCGAGCACGCGGACGGACGCCGTTCGTGCAAGTCCACCGTCTTCCCAACGGATGACCTCATCTCGGTGAGCGAAAATCTGGTCAGGAGGGAGGATTTCCGGCCTCCATGCACCTCGCGAGAGCGGCGCAGCGAAACTGTCAGAGACGACGAACCACACCGGATCGTTGACGGACCGGACCGCGTACCAGGCGACCAGGATGGAGATGAGCGTGACGGCACCGATGAAGCCCACGACGCCCAATCTGGCGCCGGGCTACGACAGCCAGCGAGTCCGTGAAGCGATCCGCGACAACGTGTTCCTCCACTTCGCTCAGATGAAAAGCCACTACGACCCGGAGTACCGGCCCCTGGTCCTGGTCCGGGGCGATGGGACCACCGTCTGGGACGACGCGGGTAACGCCTATCTCGATCTCTTGGCCGGGATCTACTCGGTCAACGCGGGATATGGGCGCAAGCGGATCGCCGAAGCGATGATGGCCCAACTCGAAGCACTCCCCTTCGTCAACCCGTTCGGCTACGCCAGCGTGCCGGCGGCAGTCCTGGCCTACCGCCTGGGGGATCTCGCGCCCCTCGGTGGCGACGCGCGGGTCTTCTTCACGTCCGGCGTCTCAGAAGCGGTCGAGAGCGCGCTGAAGCTCGCCAAGCAGTACCAGACCGTGCGGGGCTTCCCGCACCGGTGGAAGACGATCCCTCGCCGCGGCGCCTACCATGGCACCAGCATGGGCGCACTCGCCGTCAACGGTCTTACCGGCGCCCGCACGTCGTTTGGCCCATTACTGCCCGGCGCACGGCACGCGCCGATGTCCCACCGCTATCGATGGCGCTATCGAACGACTTGGGTGAGTGGGACACGATTTCAACGTACCGGCTGATATCTGGTTCCGGTGCGGTCCAGTCCATCCCCCAACCGTCGCTGAACTCCACTGATCCCTGGTAGGCCGCGCCACCAGCAGCCCTCGTGTCTCCGTCCCAGGCCATCGTGAGCGTCCAACGCGGCCGGTAGCCGTCTGGCCAGAGAGTCACGACCGCCCCCAACCGGAACAGGGCCCGCCGCTTCCCTTCCCAATCAAGTGCCCGGCTCTCTCCCATGACCTCCTGCCGCACTTGGGCCGCGAAGTCCACTGCGCTTGCTACGCGGGCGGTACTCGCCTCCCAGCTTGCCCGCCGGGCCAGGATCAAAGCTCGCTCTGCCTCCGCCTCCCGCCGTCGTGCTGCCAGCGTCTCTAGGCGCTCCTTGGCCTCCTGCCGGTCGGTCGGGTCCTCCAAGTCCTCCGTCAACGCCAAGAGGTTGCGCCGCTTGCGATTGACCTCCTGCAAGCGGTCCTCCACCGCTGCCAGCTCCGGTCCGGTAGGGTCAGCGGCTTGGAGTTGGACCAGGCGCTCCTCAATGGCAGCGGGTCGGGTCAGCACGTCCAGGACCCGCTCCCACGCTGGTCCATCGAGGAGGTCAACCCCGATGGCTGTCTTGCCGCAGCCGCGCTCGGTCGTGTTGTTGCAGCGGTAGTGATACCGGCCACCGGCTGCCACCTTGACGACCAATGGCCCGCCGCACAGCCCACACTTGGCGTGCCCACGGCGGAAGATGCCAACCTCCGGGTTGCGGTCCGGGCGGACGGTCTGCCGCTTGTTGGCTGCCAAGCGGACCTGCACGCGGCGGAACACGTCCGGGTCAATGGCCTCCGGGTAGACACCAGACGGGAGGGCCACGTAGCCCTCATCTCCGGGACGGCGCTGGATCAGCTTCTTGCGACCCTCTGGCGTGGTGGTCCAGCTCTGGTCAAACGCGGTCCCTTGCCCGACGTAGTTGCGGTTGGAGAGGATGGCCTTGATCGTGGCGCTACTCCAACGGGTGGAGCCGGTCCGGGCATGGTAGGGAGGCAGGACGCCCCGCCCCTCCAACGCCATCCCCAACTGCCGGAGGCTCATGCCCCCGTCGTAGGCGGTGAACATCCACCGCACGGTGTCAATGCGCTCCGGGTCCGCCTCGTACCGCGCCTTCGTGAGTGCGCCGTGACGGTCCCGCTCATCGGTGTAGCGGAGCCCGAACGGTGCTTGGCCGAAACCCAGCGGCTTGCCCTCAGCGGCCTTGGCCCGGAGGGAGCGCCAGGCGTTGTCAATGAAGTTGCGCCGCTCCTTGTCGGCGCTCCACCCCTCCACGAACAGGCTAATGTCCGCGTGTTCCCCGGTCGGCATCTCCCCGGACACCAGCTTGATTTCAACGCCGTGGAATTGGCAGGTGCGGAGGATCGTGCCGAGGTCCCACGGGTTGCGGGCCAAGCGGTTGACCTTCAAGGCAATCACCACATCACCCCGCCGTAGCTCGCCCTGCTGGATTGCTGCCAGCATCGCCATCATCTGCGGACGGCCAAACAGCGTCTCGGCGGACTCCCCCTCATCGTAGACCCGGACCACGGTGGCCCCAAGCTGCTCCGCCAGCTCATAGCCCAAGCGGAGCTGCTCTGGCCGGGAGTAGTTCTCCTCCTGCTTGGATGGGTCGGACAGGCGGGTATACAGGAAGGCCCGGAGAGTCATCGCCGCCCTCCCGGAAACATGGCATCCACGACGATGTTGCCGGTCGGACCCGTCACGGGCTCCGCCTTGAACCACCGTTCCACCATCCGCCGCAGGACTCGCGTTACACTTTTCACGGGAACCTCCGTTCCTCTACGGACCGTCGCCGTCGCCCTCCACAGGACCGGCGGCGGTTCGTCGTCTACGCCGTGACTTCCTGCTCCTCGGTCCAGTAGCCCTTGGGGTGAATGGGCCGCACGCCCGCCGCAAATGCCTCCCTCATCGCGGTCTGGATGCGCTCCTCCAAGGCGACAAGCGCCGCCTCCGCCGTGGGACCTTCGGCCCGCCAATCTCCGGTCGCAATTAGCACGGGGTTGTTCGTCGGCGGGTCGGTGCCGGGAATGATCGCCCCTGGCAAATGCTCCGCCGTGGACCAGTCGTACTCACCCACGCGGGCCTCCCAGCCGTGCCCGTTGGCCTTGACGTTCGCGGTCAGCTGAAAGACGTGGCCCCGGATGGCCGTGAGCCGTTGGCGCGGGTTCGGTGTCGTGGCCTTCAAGAGCCGCTCCACTTCCGCCGCCGCCACCCGCCAGCCGGCCTTGCGGGACAACAGCGTGCCTTTCAGCTTGCCGCTGTTGAGCCACCGCTGCACCGTCGTGGGCGTGACCTGCAACCGCTCCGCCGCCTGCGGGACCGTCAACCACTCCTCGCGCATTCGCTCACTCCTGTCCGCGCTGGCGGCTCTCGGTGCGCCGCTCACATCCGTATTATAGCGCCTCATTCCATATTTTACTAGACTTTACCGCCCTAGTCCTATATGATTACGTCAAGACGCGCCGGTGAAGGGACCGGCCCGGAGCGATGAAGGAGGACACCGATGGCTCGCACCACCCGCCGCAGCTCACTCCCCGCCCCGTCCGCCGCCTGCCCCGCTTGCGAGGGCTCCGGGGAGGTCCGCAAAGCCTCCTCCGTCAAGCCGGGCTCCACGTTCCGGGTTCGCTGCCCGGCTTGCCTCCCTCGGTACGCTCCACCGATCTGCACGCGGGCTCGGTAGTCCGCTCCCTCCGCTCCCTCCGCGCACGACGGCCCCGGCTCCGGCTGGGGCCTTGTCGTGCTAGGATGAGGGGCCCCGCGCCAACTTATGAGTGCAATACCCCAACGAGGTGCAAGGTGTCGGACCTCTATGGAGCATGGATGAGCGGTCCTCGTGGTGAGGCACTTCCGCCGGATCACCAAGGCCTGCCAGACTCGCACCGGCCACGTGGCCTTTGCCCTCGTTGCCGCAAGCAGTCCAGCTTTGAAGTTTCAAAACCCCTAGGTGTCTCTTTTGTCCGCCGCCCAAGCTTCCACCGGCCAGGAGGGTCCATCGAAGTCCTTGATCAGGTGGTGGTTCTCGTTTGCCAGGGTTGTGAGCAAGGAACGGTGGTCGTAGAGGAGAAGTGGTGTCAGGACCGTCCGAGGCGCGAGGTCGAGAAACTCACTGCCGAAGACAACGCTGCTCATACATCGCACCGTGGTGTCCATTGGTGGCCCCTCCCTGACGCAACCCTGTCCTCTGACATTCCGCCGTCCGTCGCTTCCGACTTTGAAGAGGGCGTCCGGGCGCTCTACGCAGGCTGCCCTCGTGCATCCGTCGCAATGTTCCGCCGCGCCCTTGAATCGGTCTGCGTAGACAAGGGAGAGACGACGGGCCGGCTGGTGGATCGCTTGAAGCGCCTCGCCACATCTGGTGTTCTCCTCCCGGATTTGGCGGATTGGGCCACGGAGGTCCGCCAGATCGGTAACGCTGGGGCGCACATCATCCCCGACACGCCGGTTGAGATGGAGGATGCTCACCAGCTCCAAGGCTTCACCCGCGAGTTGCTGCGCTACCTCTACGAGCTTCCGGCGGAGTTGAAGCGTCGGCGCTCCCGCTAACCTCCGCTCCCCCACTTTCTCAAACGTGCAGGCCGCTCGCGAGCGGAGGCTGGCAGTTGACTACTTATGGGCACGGTGCCATACTGTCATCCCCGCCCCGCACCCGGTTGTGTCTTCGCTGTGGCCGTGAGGCGGTGCTATGCAAAAATCCCCAATTGCCGGCGTTGTTCCTACGCGTTACAAGGGCATTACCTTCCGCTCGCGGACTGAGGCCCGTTGGGCTTACTTCTTTGACGAGCTAGGCGTCCCCTGGGATTACGAGCCAGAGCAATACACGGACGGCAAGACGGCCTACCTCCCGGACTTCTACCTCCCGGACCAAGACTGTTTCTGGGAGGTGAAGGGTGAAGCAACCTACAGCGAGCGCAAGCCGTCCATGCTGGCGACGTTGAGCGGTAAGCCGGTCTACGTCGCCGTTGGGCAGCCCAAATTCGATTCCGCTTTGCAAGACATCCTGCCCCAGTGTGAGACGTGCAACGGGCCCTGCCCGATCTACCGCTACCCCTACAAGGTCATCGGGAGTGGAAGGCATGCTCACACAGGCATTTATCCGGACAATCTCCATCTTTGGATGGTGTGCAGAGATTGCGGAAACCGGAGCCTTGGGCAAGAGTGGAGGACTGTTGACCCATGCCCAGGCTGCGGGGGCGACAATAGGTGGATACACGCGCCGGAGTTGCACGCTGCCTACACCGCCGTTAGGGAATATAACTTTGGCACACCTCGCGCCGCTGCTTCCGCCTCCTACGGTAGGTCCTATAGCCCTTACAACTTCACCTACAGCAGAGCGAACATGAGCCGCAGGCGCAACAGCACCCGGAGGTAGGCCGCGTAGCCGGCTGGCCCCACCGCCCCGAGGAGTGAGGAGCCCGCCAGGTCAACGCTTGCGTGCAACGCCCACCGCCCGGTCCGTCAGCGCCACCAACACCGCTCGGATGGCCTCCGGTGGCAAGCCCAGCGCGGTCAGGAACCCCAGCGCCGCCGGTCTGCCGTGATGGACCCGGACGCTCACCAAGCGCGGCCAGGCGGATGGGTCAAGGGCGTATTCCTCCACCACGGATCGGGCCCGTGCCAGCCCGCTCTCCGGGTGCTTCCGCGCCTCCTCCAAGTGCCAGCGGCGGACCGTGGCCCGTGCGTCCTCCCGGATGGCGTGCAGCTCCCGCTCCACCGCAAACACCGCCGCCTCCTTCTCCGCCGCGCTCGGCTTGGGCTTGGCCGGCTTGCGTGGCCTCGGAGCCGGAGCCGGAGCCGGGGGAGGGTTGGCCGGCTTGGGCGGTCCGGGAGCATCCCCCGCAACTCCTCCAGCATCGGCTCCCCGGACTCCCGTGCTTCACGAATCAGCCGGGCGTGGTCCGCCCGCAGCCGGGCCATCGCATCGCCCAGCGGGTCACGCGGTCCCAGCGGGCCGTCCTGCGGCTGTGCGCCTGGATCAAGTGCGTCCATGATCGTCTCCTCCCTCGTTGTCCGTTGGCATCTGTGTCCCGTCCGCTCGGCACAGCCCGCGCTCCACCGCGAGGGCCCGCATCTCCGTCTTGAAGCCCCACATCGCCACCACCGCCGGGTCCGCACCGTCTCCCGGCTCCGTGGTCCCGGCCAGCACGCCGGTCGCTCCGAACATCGCCACCATCCCGTCCAGGTCCAACGCGGGCATCGGCTTGGGTTCGGTGTGCAGCCCGGCGAGGGCCCGGACCCGTGGGAGCCGTTCCAGCCGTGCCATCCGGGTCCTGAGCGATGCGAAGCTCATTCCGGCTCACCCTCGCCCAGCTCCGCCTCCAGCGCCGCAATCCGCTCCTCCAAGGCCGTGACGCCCGCAAACTCGCGCATCTCTCGCAGGAGCCCCAGCGCCGCCCGTGCCCGCACGGAGTACGGCACGTCGGACTGGACCTTGACCCGCTTGCCCTTCCGTGTGACCTCCTGCTCATCGCGGAGGAGCCCGGTGAGGACCACGACGGCGTGCGGGCCACTCTGCGCCAGGAACCGGCTCACGCGGCTTAGGGCCTCGGTTTGCGCCGCGAACAGCGCATCCCGGAACGGGCCCGGCTCTGTCCGCCAGCGCCAGATCGTGGCCCGGTGGACGTTGGCCTTCGCTGCCGCCTGCTCCACGTCTGCCCCACTCAGAAGCGCGGTCAGGGCAAGGCTCTGTTTCTCGGTCAGGCGTCCGCCCATCGTCGCGCTTCGTCGTGGCATGTTGCGCCTCCTGGTCGCCGGTCCCGGAGCCCGTCACCCGTGCAGGGAAGGACTCCGGGCCGGCTGCTGTGACTCAGAACCTGTTGTAGCTCGATGAGCGCCGCATCGCGGCCCGCTCCTGCTCCACCGGGCTGAGGTCGCCCAGCGTCATGCGGACGCGGTGCTGGCGCACGATTTCCTCCTTGTCCCGCTCCCAGGTGGTCAGGCTCGTGCCGGGCACGGCCAGGTAGCGGTCCCGGAGGTCAGCTTCAAGGTTTGCTGCCTCCTCCTTCCGGGCATCCTCTCGCGCCTGCTCCTGGCGCTGCACCGACTCGTCATAGGCCCGCTGTCGCTCCTGCCGCTCGCGCTCCTGGTCCGCTGGGGTGGCTGGCTTGGCTTCGCCCAGGTTCAGCCGGTCCGCGTACTTCTGCGCTGCAAACTGGTCCATGATCGTCTCCTGTCTCGTGCTGCTTGCCGTCGCCGGGTCGGTCCGGTCGTTACTCCTGCCAGTCCGAAGGCGGGTCTACGGGGTTGCCGTTGCCATCGCGCCACTCGTAGCCGATCAAGCTGTCCGATGGGGACATGATCGGGATGAGGTACTTCCCGCCTTCGGGAGCCTCGTTGGTGCGAAGCAGCCGCGCCTCGCGGTCCGCCTCGGCTTGCAGCATCCGCCGCAACTCGGTTTCGGTGGCGAAGTACATCCGCTCCTTGACCGCCTTGACAGCCAGCTCCGCCAAAGCCTCCTCATCCACGGCCACCGCCGTCTGCGCCTGGTCCTGCTGGTCTGCCGTCATCGTCGGGTCCTCCGTCGCCGTGTCGCTGTCCTGCTTGTCCTTCACCTGCTTGCTCATCGTTCGCTCCTTGCTCGCTGATCGTCTGCCGTCCGCTCGCGGGTCCAGTCGGCGGGGACCGTCCGCGCCTCCGTCGTGTCATGGCCCCTCCTCCAACCCGGCGGGCCACGACGGCTCAGATAGCGCCGCCTCGGCTTCAACCTCCGGCAGACAGTCACCGCACCAGTAGGAGTGGCCCGGCGGCAGCACCGAGTAGCACCGCTCGCAGCGTGGCGAGAATGGGTCATCCAGGAGGTCAAGCTGCGCGGGATCGTCTCCCGGCTCCGCCTCGGGGGTCCCGTAGACGCATCTTGCGTCTTTCTCGTCTAGGGCACGGCGCGGCCCTGCCGCCGATCCAGCCCGGTCCGTCCCTCCGCCCGGCCTCGTCTCTCCGTAGCCGCAAGATGCGTCATCGGGGGGTGGCCCCGGCTCGGAGGGCTCCGGTGGGGTTGCGCCGGGCCTCACGCCGTCGTGGGAGAGGACCCCGCCGCAGCCCTGGCACCGGACGGTCACGGACACCTGAGCGGAGCCGCACTTGGCGCAGGCGGTCCGGGCCCCGCCGTGGTTCGCCGGTTCCGTCCGCTTGAAGTCGGCAAGGCGCTCCAAGGCGGTCAGCACGTCGCCGGTTGCCCGAAGGTATTGCTGTTTGATCGGCCGGTGGGTGACGATGATCTCCCCGGTGTCCCGGTCTACCGTCTCCTCTGCCTTGCTCCCCGTGCGGACCTCGCGTTCAATCAGCCCCCAGGTGTGGCCGCGTTGCAGGTGCTTGCTTGCCGCGTCGTGACTCCGGGATGGGTGGTCCCCGGCGTGGGTGATGGCTGCCACGCTGACCCGCACGAAGCCATCAGCCGGGCGGTCCGCCTCCGGGGTTGCCGCCCAGGCAGCCTCCGCCGCCAGCACCGCCCGCACCAGCGTCCACGCTTCCGTTTTGAGATCGGGATTGGCAAGGGCCTGCATCACGAGGCTGTGAACGTTCTCCATCCGCGCCAGCTTGTCACGGAGGGCATCCCGCTCCGCCCGCAGCCGGGCAACCTCATGAGCAAGGTCGGCGTGAGCATCGTCGGCGGGCCAGGCCGGAGCCAGAGCCCTTGTGCCGGTCGGCTCCGCAAGGAGCGCGGCGACGGCGATCAGCTCCTCCTCCATTGCGGCTGCATGGCCGTTGAGGGCGTAGGTCAGCCTGATGCGGTCCGTTGCGTCGTTGAGGTCCGCCCGCTTGGTGATCGGACTCGCACCGGACGGGTATATGGTCACGAAGTGGTCACCCGCCGGAGTGGGGTAGACCTCTACTGCGTTGCCGGTCGCGGGGAAGCGGAAGCAATGTGTGCCGTCCGGGGCGACGGTGAGGAGGGGGTTATCCACGGTGGGGCCCCTTCCCGTGCGTGCTGGGGTGGGGGTCGAAGTCGGTGATGCTGGGAACCGGGAGGTCCAGGGTTTCGGCCAGGTGAGCCACGCTGTCGAAGAAGCCCCAGCCGTGGAGGTTGCGGAGCGCGTGGATGGCATCGCCCCACAGGTGGCACTGACGGCAGAAGTAGTGCGGGGGGCCATACTTCGGGCTTGGCTCCGCAATGACCCGCAACCGGTCCACGCCACCGCAGGAGAAGCACGGCGCCCCGCACTCGCGCCCCTGCCTGACAAGCGGGTAGCCGGCACTCTCAAACACCCGGAGAATGTCCGCCCGCTCGCGGACCTGACGCGCAAGTTCGCCCCAGGTGTCGGTGAATCTGCTGCGTGGGTCGGGCCCGGCGTGCGCCTTGAACCTGGCAACCCTCCCAGCCCGCACGTCCAACGCCGCTCGCAGCCGGTCGCTCACCAGGACTCAGCTGACCTCGGCGGAGACAGCGTCCAGCTCGGCGCAAGCCGCCAACTCGTGCTGCAAGGCGTTGATCGCGCCGTTCAGCTCCGCATCACTCGCTTGATTGAACTCAGCGCGGGCCAAGCGGTAGGTCGGTGAGCCTTTTGCCGACGGTTGCCTCACTCCCTCCGGAGGGATTGCGATATTGCCGTCGAATGTGATAGAACCCATGTGATCCTCCTAGGGGCCTAGCAAGCCAGGGGGCTCCTCCTCTAAGCGATGCCGTAGCGGTTGCTCGTCACGGCATCGCTGTTTCCGCCGCTCTGCGCCCGCGTCAAGACGGACTCCACGACGGTCCGAGCTACCCACCGTCGCCGGTTGAGTTGAACGCTGGGCAGCTCCCCGCGCTCCACCGCGCCCCGTACCGTCGAGGGTGCCAAGCCCATCATTTTTGCCGCCTGTGGGATGCTCACCAAAGCCCTCTCCTTGCGCCGCTCCGCCGTTGCTTCCATCGGGTTGCCTCCAATCCGCTCGCTCGCCACCAGAACTTCCGTTCGACTTATTATCGTGGATCGCCCTCAAAAGGGCGAGACAATATCGGAGTTTTGGTTCGTCTAACCCTCGTATATACCCACCTTACCTTCGTATAAAAGGCTAGGGGTAGCGGAATCAGTCGAAACAGTGGATCACGCGATGCGTAGAGATAGCGGGGCACTCCGAACCGCCCGAAGTGGGAGCCGGCGGGCACAGCAAAACGCCGCTGGGGGACTCCCGGCGGCGCTTGCCTCGTGCTATCGTGGGTTGGTCGGAGGGTCAGTCAGCGGCTTCGGTCAAGTCGGACTCCCGCCAGGTCAGAGTGAAACTGCGGAGCATACCCGGCCCACGCGAAGCTCATCTATCCAGCGTTTGAAACCTGACGGACCACTAGAGCGTGCTTCGAAGGGGGGCAGGCCTGGTCTCAGCACGGTTCGACGAGAAGAGCTTAACCCACTACTCGACCTACCCCAGCTGGCACCGCCTGCCGCTGCTGCTCCCGCTCGTCAAGGCGGACGGCCGGTCTTAGGGTGTGTCTTCAAACGGGCAACCAGAGCCGGATGGCAGCGAGGGTGAGCAAGGCATGGTAGGTCTCCTCCAGTTTCTCGTACCGGGTAGCGATGGCCCGGTG
>JALYMD010000282.1 GCA_030773875.1 Chloroflexota bacterium
AGCTCTTCCGCCACCTCCATAATCGTTTCATAGTCCGCGAAGGCCTCGTAGAACTCCAGCATGGTGAACTCAGGGGAGTGGTTCCGATCGATCCCCTCGTTGCGGAAGTCCTTCGAGATCTCATAAACGCGCTCGTAGCCCCCAACAAGCAACCGCTTCAGGTAGAGCTCGTCGGCGATTCTCAGGTAGAAGGTCTGATCCAGCGCATTGTGATGAGTGGTGAAGGGACGTGCCGCGGCCCCGCCGTAGAGCGGCTGAAGGACTGGGGTCTCCACCTCCAGGTAGCCCCGCGCATCGAGGAACCGGCGCAACGCCGTGACCGTCCGGGAACGGATCTCGAAGACCCGTCGAACCTCCGCATTGGCGAGCAGGTCCACGTACCGCTGCCGGTACCGGGTTTCGACATCGGTCAGTCCGTGCCATTTCTCGGGTGGAGCATTAAGGGCCTTCGTGAGGATCGCGAACGCCGACACCCGCAAGGAGATCTCTCCCATGCGGGTCCGGAAGAGACACCCTGTCGCCTGAACGAAATCCCCCAGGTCGTAGAGCTTGAGAAAAGCCGCGAACGGCTCGTCTCCGACCTCATCCCGCCGGAGGTAGAGCTGCAGCTCACCATGGCCATCACGAATGTGGGCAAAGATGGTCTTGCCCTGGTGCCGGCGGCTGACGATACGGCCGGCGACGGTGATCTGCTCCGGGTCCTCACCTCCGTCCAGGGAAGCCTCGATCCCTTCAAACCGTGCCAGCGCCTCTATAGTGGTGTGGGTGCGGTGGGCGCGCGGCGGATAAGGATCGTCCCCTTGCTCGCGGAGTTGATCGACCTTCTGCCGTCGAATCTCTTGGAGTTCCGAGAGTTCCATGGGACCTCGATGCTGCCTTGTTAACGTCTGGAGTCTCGGCGTCGAAGCGAAGATCGCTCTTCAATCCTCCGACCATCTTGCCGTGCCATCGAGTAACGAAGGCACCGCTCGATGGCAGGGAGACGAGCGGTCGCTAGGAGACCTCGACCACGGTGTAGACGATGGTGCCGCCGGGTGTGGTGACGGAGGGGGAGTCCCCCTTTCGGCATCCCACGAGGGCGCGACCAACCGGGGACTCTGTCGAGATTGTGCCGACCAGGGTATTGGCCTCCTCCGGTCGCACCAAGATCCACGTCTCCTCCTCCCCGTCGTCGCTGCGGAGGGTCACGCGGGAGCCGAGGCCGACAGAGTCGTCGTTAGCGTCACGCTGGATGACCTCGGCACGCTGGAGCGTCTGCTCGAGGTCCCGGATGCGGGCATCGACGAGGACCAACTCTTCTTTCAGCTCCTCGTACTCGCTGTTGTCAGAGATGTCCCCGTGTTCATTGGCTTCCTGGATACGTGCCGCGAGGTTTGGTCGCTTCGTCCGGAGCAAGGTTTGCAGCTCCTCCTCGAGCCGCGCCTTGCCGCCGGAAGTGAGCTGCACGCCGCGATCCTTGACCATGGAAACGTCCTTTCATCGTGACCCGGGACGGGCGGAACCGGTGCTACCTCGGATTACCGGTCAGCCTCCACCGCAATCACTGCCCGTCCGGGACTCGCGGATCAACCGAAGGCGCCATGTGCGCGAGATGCGAGCCGCAGAACCCCGGCCGAGCGATAGCAAAAAAGACGGAGAAGGAGCCAAAGGCCGACGCCCCCAGCTCCCCGCGATGGGCAGTATATGGCGGTCACTCCAGACTGTAAATTCGGCAGCCTCAGCCCGTGCCGTCAACATCAGCTCGGGGCTCTTATTGCTTGGCCATCCCTAGCGGTCACCGACGTCCGACCGTCCGCTCTCGCCAGGGTGCCTGCTCTGCTGGGATGCGGCTGCCCAGTCTTGGATCCCGCCCCGATTGGTAGCCTCCGCGTTGACGCCTGGTAGGCGATGGGATACCATCGGCGTTGGAACGTCGCGCCCGCGGCGCTCCGTTGTCGTGTGGGTCCACTGCCCCGGCCTCGCGGTGATCGCGACGCCCGACCCACACCCGGTCCCGTGAAGGGAGTCTCGTTGGACGCTGGCAGTCCCAGTCCCGCTCAAGTGGATAGGGTCCCGGACTAGCCGGACGCGTCGCGCCTCCCCCGCGGAG
>JALYMD010000283.1 GCA_030773875.1 Chloroflexota bacterium
GCCGGCGTCTTCAAAATGCACCTCGTCCCCTCCGGCATTCTCAACCCGGACTGCACCTGCGTCATCGGCTCCGGCGTTGTTGTTGACCTCGACACCCTCGTCAAGGAAATGGATGACTTGGTCGTCCGCGGCGTGGATCTCCAGCGTCTGCGGATCTCTGAGCGTGCCCACGTCGTCCTGCCCTACCATCCCATTCTCGACCGCCTGGAAGAAACCCAGCGCGCCGACGACGAGATCGGCACCACGTTGCGCGGCAATGGTCCTGCCTACGCCGACAAGGTGGCGCGCAAAGGGATCCGGATCGCCGACCTCATGGATGGGGCCTCGCTCCGGCGCAAGCTGTCCCGGCAAATCGAGCTGAAGAACCAGATTCTCACCAAGGTCTACGGCCAGCCGCCCCTTGACCTCGACGTGATCTACGACGGGCTTGTCAGTCACGGCAACCGGCTACGTGAGTACGTCGTGCCCGCCGAAGTCCTGGTCCAGAACGCCCTGGACGACGACCATGAGGTCCTCGTCGAGTGCGCCCAGGGCGCGATGCTCGATGTCGACTACGGCACCTACCCCTACGTCACCTCCTCCTCGCCAACCGCCGCAGGTGCCTGCCAGGCCGCGGGCGTGGCTCCTACTCAGGTCCGTCGTGTAGTGGCGGTCTACAAGGCATACACCACCCGCGTCGGCAGCGGCCCGATGCCGACCGAGCTCCACGACGAGGTCGGGCAGACCATTCGTGAGCGCGGCCGCGAATACGGCACCACTACAGGACGACCACGCCGCACCGGCTGGTTCGACGCCGTAGCTGCCCGCCACGTGGCCCGTCTCAACGGGGTCACCGAAATTGCCCTCACCCTGCTGGATGTCCTGGACGCATTCGCCGAGATCCAGGTCTGCACCGCCTACCGTCTCAACGGCGGCACCATCGACTACCTCCCGGCGCGCGACGATCTGCTGACGCAGGTCACTCCCGTGCTCACCCCGCAGGCCGGATGGCTCGCCTCCACCACCGCCGCCAGAGGCCACGGCGACCTCCCAGACGCCGCCCTCGCCTACGTCGGCTTCCTGGAGCACCTGCTCGGCGCCCCGATCACCCTCGTCGGCGTCGGCCCCAGCCGCCAACAGCTCGTTTCCCTGCGCCCGGAGCACGTCCCTGCCCACGCGTCCTGATATCAGACCTGGTGCAAGACCGCGTGCTCGTGATTGCGGCTCCCCGCTCTTGATTCGGGCGGGTCACGTACCCGCTACCCCGAACCCAGTCCAACACGGTCCGGAGCAACGACGTCGAACCTAGAGGCCAGGTCCTCGAACATTCCCATCCATGCCTCGCCCTCGCCCCCGAGGCCGAAGCGGGTGCCGAATCGGACGATGACGAGCCCTCTGTCTGGCGCCACGAAGATGAACTGCCCGTGGTTGCCTCGAGCGGCGTAATGGCCATCCTTCCCCACCCACCAGAAATACCCGTATCCCAAGCCGGAAGGCGTCGATACCTGGGCCCGGGTCGACTCCTCGACCCAACTCCGCGGGACCATCTGCTGGCCTCGCCAGGCCCCTCCGCTTAGGTACAGGCTGCCGAACTTGGCAAAGTCAATGGCCCGGCCGTTGATGCCGCTCTCCATCTTCTCGAAGCCGCTTGCCTCGCTGTACAGGCTCCACGACCCGTCGGCCTCCATCCCGAGGGGCTTCCAGAGCTTCTCCTCAAGGTATTGGGCAACCGATGAGCCGGTTGCGCGCTCAAGGACGAGACCCAGTACCAGCGGATGGTAGTTGTTGTATTCAAAGTGCTGTCCAGGCTCTCCCTCGATGCTGAAGTCCTCTAGCGCCAAGTGGCGCAGATCCGTCGCGTAGTAGGTCTTCGTGTCGTCCGCGCTCCAGGGTAGGCCGTCATCGCGATAGCGGAGTCCCGACGCCATGGTCAGCAGGTGCCGGATGGTGATCTGCTCGAAGCGTGGATCGCGCTCGCGCAACTCGGGGAGGTATGCCGTGACGCGATCGTCGACGCTGGAGATGTGGTCCTCGGCAATGGCAATCCCTACCAGCGCCGAGACAAATGACTTGGCAACGGAGAATGACGTCTCGGTGGAGTTGCGATCATGGCCGTTGAAGTAGTGCTCATACACGAGCCG
>JALYMD010000284.1 GCA_030773875.1 Chloroflexota bacterium
CTACGTGAAGCTCGCGCGGCTGGCCAGCGGCATCACGGCGATCCCAGTCATGGAGGCGGTAGGTGACGTCGGAGGCCTGCTGGATCTCGTAGACGACAACCCCGGCCCCGAGCGCGTGGGCGGTCCCAGCGGGCAGGAGCACGGTGGCGCCCGGAATGGCCGGGATGCGGCGGAGGCATTGGGCGGCCGTCCCGCCTCCGCCGCGGCAGGCATCCCCGAAGGCATCCTCGGCGACCTCCGGTCGCAGACCAAGGTAGAGCCAAGAGCCGGGCCCGGCGGCCAGGACGTGCCAGGCCTCGGTTTTGCCGAGGCGATCGTGGGCGTGGGCGGCGGCATCGTCGGGATGGACCTGGATGGAGAGATTTTCCCGCGCGTCCAGGAGCTTGACGACGAGCGGAAAGAGGGGTCTTCCGCCAGTCACGGCGAGGCCGCGGTCACCGAGAAACGCGGTGGGATCGGCGGCGACGATGTCGCCGAGGGACTGTCCTGACAAGGGGCCACCGGTGACAAGGGCGTCGGCAGCCGTGGCCACCGTCTCACCGATGGTCTCATCGGGCGGCAGCTCCAGGCCAAAACGCTCCAGCGCCCGGCCGCCCCACGGCTTGGGATCCAGACGCGGTCGGAGCAGCAGCGGGGCGAGATCGGTCCTCGCCAACATTCTCTCCCGCATTCCTTCCATCTTGCCTAACCCTTGATGTGCCATCAGCACGGACGACCGGTGTGAAACGCCCCTCCCGGCGAACGGAACTCTGATTGTAGCCGGTCATCGTGCGTTGACGGTGGACCCTCTTGGAGTATCCATCGGCGAGCGGTAGCGTCACGACCGCACGTGGCTTTGGCACCGAGAGGCCTGAGAGGCAGCGCGAGACCAACGGTTCCACTCCAGTCTTCCGCTGGCTGCCGCAGGGGGCCAGGCGCCCGACGAATCAAACGCGCGCGGACAAGGTTGGTACAATCGACTAGGGATACAGGCCTGGGGAGCCGCTCTCGACCCCAGAGGAGTGGATTTCGGGGGCCGCGGATCGCGGGTGTTCGACCCAGGGACAGGATGGCGCGATGAGCACCGGTGGCGAGGTTCGGATCGACGTGCTGAAGCGGCTCGCCGAGCAGGCAATGACCGACCCTGCCTTCCGGGTGGCAGCGCGGGACGATCTGGTCGGCGCACTCGCGGCGTTCGGCTATGACCTCAATGACCAGGAGATGGAGTTGGTCACTCACTTCCGCGCCTCCCTGGACGAGGCGGGGATTGATCTCAACCTCGTCGAAAGCCTCGCCCACGAGCACCTAGCCGCCCTCCAAGGCCATTGATCCCAGCCAGCCTCGGGTTGCACCGTCTCAAGTGCTTGGCCGTCCTCGCGCCACTCGTCTTTCTTGCCGGGCTGGAGTTGGTGCGCCGCACGATGGCCACGCGGCTGTTCGCGGAGTGGCCGGGCTACCTGCTACTCGGCGGCATCGTCCTCCTGGGGACCCTCTTCTTCGCCGAGGCCATCTTCGGCGTGATCGGCCAGATGCAGGATCGGCTGACACAGCAGAACCGGGAGCTGCTCGCCCTCCACGAGGCAGGCGTCGCCATCGTCGGCGAGCTCGCGCTCGATGCCGTGCTGCAGCGGGTCGTCGACCAGGCCCGGGATCTGGTCGGGGCGCGCTACGGTGCCCTCTCCTATCTCCGCGACGAGGGCGGCATCGCCGCGTTCTTGACCTCCGGGATCACCGACGAGGAACGGGCCAGGATCGGGCCGATCCCGGAGGGGCATGGCCTGCTCGGGGTCGTGCTCACGGAGGGCCAACGGCTGCGGTTGCCCGACTTGGGTCGCGATCCGCGTTCCGTCGGCTTTCCGCCGCACCATCCGCCGATGCGCTCGCTGCTGGCGGTGCCGATCCTGTCGCAGGGCAAGGTGCTTGGCAATCTCTATCTGACGGAGAAGAACGCCGCGCCCGAGTTTGATATGGACGACGAGGAGACGCTGGAACGGTTCGCGACCCAGGCGGCGCTCGCCATCGAAAATGCCCGCCTGCATCGCCAGGTTCACGCCCTCGCGGTCACCGAGGAGCGGGAGCGGATCGCCCGGGAGATGCACGACAGCTTAGCCCAGGTGCTTGGCTACGTGAACACCAAGGCCCAGGCGGCGCAGGCCCTGCTCGGGAACGACCAGAGCGAGCGGGCGGCGGTCCAGATCGGTCAACTTGCGGAGGCGGCACGAGAAGCCTACGCCGACGTGCGGGAAGGCATTTTGGGCCTGCGCACCTCCCCGGGGCAGGAGCGCGGGTTTGTCGAGACGCTACGACTTTACCTCGAGCGGTGGGAGGATCAGAGCGGCGTCACGGTGGATCTCGATCTCGGTGACCCAGTTGCCGCTTCCGTGAGGCTCGCTCCGCTGGCGGAGGTCCAGCTCCTGCGCGTCGTTCAGGAGGCCTTGGCGAATGTACGGAAGCACGCCCAGGCCCACCAGGCGCGGGTTCGCCTCCGCCAGTCGGAGGAGTGGATCGAGGTGACGATCGAGGACGACGGCGTCGGGTTCGACACGGATGGAGCCGCCCGGGCGGGATTCCCGCGCTTCGGACAGGCGATCATGAGGGAGCGGGCAGAGGCGGTCGGCGGTCTGCTTGATGTCACATCGCGGCCTGGTCAGGGGACCCGCGTCAGCATCCGGGTCCCGGCGGAGCGGGAACAGGTGGTGCAGAGGAGGCGGGCCGATGCGCATCCTGATCGCTGACGACCACGCCCTCTTCCGTGACGGGCTACGTAGCCTCCTCGATGCCTACGGCGTGACGACCGTCGCGGAGGCGCGCAACGGCCGGGAGGTGGTCGAGTTGACCCGGCTGCACCGCCCGGACATCGTGCTGATGGACCTGACGATGCCGGAGGTCGGCGGCCTCGCCGCCACCCGGCTCATCCGCTCGGAATTTCCTGATGTCAAAGTGGTGGTCTTGACCGCATCCGAGGACGATGCCGATCTGTTCGAGGCCGTGAAGTCCGGGGCTCAAGGATTCCTTCCCAAAGATCTGGAAGCGGCCCGGCTGTTCGAGTTACTCAGTGGAGCGATGCGCGGGGAGCCGGCCCTGACCCCTGGGTTGGCGCGGAAGGTGCTCGGGGAATTTGCCCGTCCGACCAGTTCTCCTGAGCGCCCTCCCGAGACCCTGACGGAACGCGAGCGCGAGGTGTTGGAGCTGCTGGTCGCTGGAGTGACATCCAACCGGGAGCTGGCCGAACGGCTCTACGTGAGCGAGAACACCGTCAAGTACCACCTGCGCAACATCCTGGACAAGCTGCACCTCCAGAACCGGGCTCAGGTCATCGCCTATGCCCTGCGACACGGGCTGGTTGACCGTCAGAACGGAGAGAGCCGCTGACCCGGAGTTTGCAGGGAGGGCGGTTGCCGTCGCGCTCAGACGCCGGGCTCAACCCCTGCGCTCACACTACGAAGCCGGTTCAAGCCGGCTGACGACAACGGTGTTGCTCAGTACTCCGAGTTGATCCCGCTCCCCACCCCACCGGGTAGGGCCTCTCATCCCACCGACCCCACGGGGTAGGGAACGACCTACCCCGATCCATGGCCACCGAACCACCCTCGCTGACGGGGTGGTGCCGGCGGCCCCTCCCTATCCTTGTCTCTAGAGGTCGATCGGAGATGGCAAGGCGGAGGTGGGCGGATGGAACAGAATCGGAGGGTCTTGCCGGACTCGGCGGATCGGGCTCCGATGCTTGGCCCCTCCGCTATCTACCGCGACGACATCCGATGGGCCGGGGTCTGGCTCGTCCTCCGGGTCAGTCTGGGCTCGCTCTGGTTCGGTGCCGGTTGGCGCTCCCTCCATGAAGCGGCGTCGAAGGGTGACGGCCTGGCCGTCGCGCGGACCCTTGCCGGGATTGCGCTGATCCTCGGGCTGCTCACTGGCATTGCTGCCATCGCCGGTGCACTGCTCAGTGCCGACCTCGTCCTGTCGGGGACGGCGCCCTTGATGACCGCGGGCGCGCTGATGGCCGCCTGGCTGGTGCTGAAGTGGCGAACGGCGGGCTCGATCGGGTTCGACCGCTGGTTGGTGCCGGCGTTGATAAAGACGGGGTGGAGCACTCGCGGTTGGAGAGGTGATTCGACAGGCGGATGGCGGCGGGGTGCGTGACCCCGGGCAACGGAAAGACAGGCGTGTAGCGTGTAGACGGAAAGGTGACGACGATGGGAAGCACGATGAACGGGGTTTCACGGCGGCGGTTCACGTGGATGCTGGGGCTGCTGGGGGCAGGGGCGATAGGGACCGCACTGGCGCCGGATGGCGTGCGAATCGTTCGGGAACCAGCGGCGGGCGCGGCCGAAAACGGTGCTCATGATATGGCCGCCATGACCCAGGCGACGCCAGCCGCAACCTCGGCACGGTCCGCCAAGCCGACGATGACCGCCGACGAGATGGACGCGATGCACGAGGCCGGGATCAAGAGCTTCCCGGCGATGACAGAGGGACTCGGCGGCCAGCCGCTGCCGTTCGAGCTGGACGGCGACGTCAAAGTCTTTCGCCTCACCTGCCAACTGACCCAGTGGGAGTTCGCCCCCGGCAAGCGGGTCGAGGCCTGGACCTACAACGGGGTAACTCCAGGGCCGGAGATCCGGGTGACCGAGGGCGACAAGGTGCGGATCGAGGTCGCCAATGAGCTGCCAGAAAGCACCGCGGTTCACTGGCACGGGCTGATGGTGCCGGCCTCCATGGACGGTGTGCCCTTCATCAGCCAGCCGCCGATCAAGCCGGGCCAGACCTTCACCTACGAGTTCCAGATCCGGGATGGCAACGCCGGTACCCACATGTACCACTCCCACCACAACGCGGCCGAGCAGGTCACGAAGGGACTCCTCGGTTCCTTCGTCGTCGAGCCGAGGGATCCCGCCAGCCGGCCGGCGTTCGACCGGGAATACACGATCGTGCTCAATGACGGCCCGATCGGCGGCTACAGCCTCAACTGCAAGAGCTTTCCGGCCACCCAGCCCTTCGCGGCGAAGAAGGGGGAACGGGTGCTGTTCCGGTTCATGAACGAGGGGCTGATGATCCACCCGATGCACCTGCACGGGATGCCGATGACGGTGATCGCCCAGGACGGCTACCTCTCCCCGCAACCCTACATGTGCGACACGCTGAACATCGCGCCGGGGCAGCGCTTCGAGGCCATCGTCCACGCCACCGAGCCGGGGACGTGGGCGTTCCACTGCCACATCCTCAACCACGCCGAGAGCGGCCACGGTATGTTCGGGATGGTCACCGCGCTGATCGTCGAGGAGTAAGCGAGGCGGCGCACATCCGGGCGAAGCGAGCAACTCCGCCCCCTTCCTTGGGCACGTAGACGGGGGAGAGGATCTCACCTCGGGTCCGAAGCCGGGGGCAAGGAGGGGGGGACACCATGCAGCTTAGGGCGGCGACGAGTGGGGGTGCTCACCGTCAGGCTGCGTACGATGACGGGTGAGGATGGCCAACGGACGGAGCTACCGGCGACGTTTGGAGCGGTTCAGTGACGGTGGACTCGGAGCGGGGAGACTGCCCCGTTGACCTCCTGGCGCTGCCTGCGGAGTCGAGGCATGGACCTCCGAGGGCTCACCGAGGCGAGGATCTCAACGTCAACCTCGTCGTCTGCAATAAGGACGTTGGCGTGGGCGAGCCCGTCAACGACGAGATCGAGGTGCTGCTGGGCGGCGTCACGGGAGAGGGTGTCGTTACGGTCGACGACCATCCGAGGACGTTTCGGCCAGGACACCTGCTCGTGGTCCGGAAAGGTGCACGACGGGCGACGAGGGGTGCCGGCGGCCGATTCGCCTACCTCTCCTGCCACCAGCGGCGCGCGGAACTCCAACCAACGCCGCGGGGCATGGCTGTCCCCGATGCACGGGAGATTTCGGTAGAGGGGTAAGCGTTGGAGTCATGATGGGCTCCCGGCAGGGGTGATCACGTTCGAGCAGAGACCGTCACTCCATCCCTGTTCCGAAGAGACGGTCCCCGGCGTCGCCGAGGCCCGGCCGGATGAACCGGTTGGCGTCCAGTTCACGGTCGAGTGCGGCGACATAGACCTGGACATCGGGGTGGGCTGCGGCCATACGCTGGACCCCTTCCGGCGCCGCCTTGAGGCCGACGAACTTGATCCTGGGGGCGCCCCAGGCTTTCAGCACGTCGGCGGCGTCGGCGGCCGAGCCGCCGGTGGCCAGCATCGGATCGAGCACGATCACGAGGTCGTCCGGGCAGGTCTTCGGGAGGCGGTTGTAGTAGCTCACCGGGGTGTGGGTTGCCTCGTCGCGGTACATCCCGAGGTGCCAGACCTCGGCACGGGGCAGCGCGTCCACGGCAGCCTCCACCATGCCGAGACCTGCCCGGATGATGGGCACCAGCCCGATGCGGGCGTCGATTCGCTCTCCTTCGGTCTCTTCCAGCGGAGTGCGGTAGCGGACGGGCGCGACGGGGAGATCGGTGGTGGCCTCGTAGAGCAGCAGCAGCGTCAGTTCCCGGACGAGTTCGCGGAAAAGTTTGGTGTCAGTGCGCTCGTCGGAGAGCAGAGTGACCTTGTGCCGGACCAAGGGGTGGTCGCTGACGCGCAGGTTCGGGAAGGCCCCGCCGGCGGTCGCAACGTATCCCTGAGGAGCACTGGCTTCGCTCACGCCGATTTCCCTCTGCCGTCCGCGCCCCTGTCCGAACTCATCATGGGACGATCCTCGCTTCCGTGCAAGCGAGGGCCGATCGGGACAGGGTAGGGAGGGGCTTCACGGGTCGGTGCCAGTGATCGTAATGTTGGACAGGCGGCACGGGGCGTGCGGCAATGGAAGCATGGCGGGCGAGAAGCGCGGCGCGGTTGAAGAAGGGGGGCCTATGACGGTGGTCCTGCGGTTGCACCATGCCAGTGTGCCGATGCCGGCCGACGGCCATGACGCGGCCCGTGCGTTCTACGGTGATGCCCTCGGCATGATCGAGATGGCGCCGCCCTCGACACTGCCGGCAAGATCCACGGTCTGGTTCCGCGCTGGTGGGGCCGGCCAGGAGGTGCACCTCTTCGTCCAGGATGGGGGTAGCCCGAATACCGCGTCCCAGCACCTCTGCCTCCAGGTCGAGGATTTGGCTGCGTTCCGGGAGCGGCTGGACGGGCGCGGCGTCCCCGTCGAGGAGGCGGTCCCAATCGTCAATCGGCCGCGCGGGTTCGTTCGCGACCCGTTCGGGAACCTGATCGAACTCACAGAGATCACGGGCGAGTACGCATAGGTATTGGGTAATGGGTGTCGGGTGATGGGAGGCTGATGGAGGAGGCGCAGGCGCAGGGGCGGCGCTGTCCGGCACTGGAGAGCTCTCCCTCCATCTCCGTCACGCTTCACCCATGACCTATCCCCTCTCGCCCAGCACCTAGGACCCAACACCCATCACCCACGGAGGAGAAACCAATGGTGGCGACGGCACCGAAGATCACGTACACCGCGACGGCCGAGCAGGTCGAGCAGATGCACCAGGCGTTCGACGAGGCCCTCGCGCAGGTGCGCGGGGACCTGGGGCGAACCTACCCGATGCTGATCGAGGGACAGGAGCGGGAAGGCAGCGGCACCTTTGAAGTGCGCGCGCCGGCCGACCGCGACCTGCTGCTCGGGCGGTTCCAGACCGGCACCCGGCAGGACATCGACGACGCCGTGGCGGCGGCGAAGCAGGCCTATCCGGCCTGGTCCGGTTTGCCATACATGGAGCGGGTTCGGGTGATGCGGCGGGCCGCCGAGCTGATCCGGGAGCGCAAGTTCCGGCTGGCGGCGCTGCTGATCCTGGAAGCGGGCAAGAACCGCGCGGAGGCGATCGGCGAGGTGGAGGAGGGCGCCGACCTGATCGACGCCTACGCTGACCAGATGGAGCAGAACAACGGGTTCGTGAGAGAGTTGGATAGCATCGACCCCGGCGAGCGCAACCACTCGATGCTGCGGCCGTTCGGGGTTTGGGCGGTGTTGGCGCCGTTCAACTTCCCGCACGCGCTCTCGGCCGGGATGTCCTCGGGGGCCCTAGTCGCCGGCAACACCGTCGTCTACAAGCCCGCCAGCGCGACCCCGATCGCCGGCTACGAGCTGGCCCGCTGCTACCTGGACGCGGGGGTGCCGGCGGGCGCCTTCAACTTCGTCACCGGATCCGGCTCCGAGGTTGGCGCCACTCTGACCGCGCACCCGGACGTTGACGGGATCGTCTTCACGGGCTCCAAGGAGGTCGGCATGGACCTCTTTAAGGAGTTCGGCACGGACTACCCGAAGCCGTGCATCACCGAGATGGGCGGCAAGAACCCGACGATCGTGACCCGCAACGCCGACCTTGCCAAGGCGGTCGAGGGGGTGGCGCGCTCTGCGTTCGGCTTCTCCGGCCAGAAGTGCTCCGCCTGCTCGCGGGTCTACGTGGAGCGCCCGGTCTACGACGACTTCATTGAGCGGTTGACCCGCCGCACCGGCGAGTTGAAGATCGGGGACCCGGTGGAGCGCGATGTTTACGTCGGTCCGGTGATCGACGAGCGGGCGGTGGAGCGATTCGAGCAGGCGGTCGCGTCGGCCGCGGGCGGCACGATCCGCGCCGGCGGCGAGCGGTTGACGGGGGATGGCTACGAGCGCGGCACGTTCGTGGCGCCGACCGTGGTGGACGGCCTGCCGACCGACCACGAGTTGTTCAAGAAGGAGTTGTTCCTGCCCTTTGTGGCGGTGGCGCCGGTCGATTCGTTGGACGAGGCGCTGACGCTGGCCAACGACACGGAGTACGGGCTGACGGCAGGAATCTTCAGTGAGGATCGGACCGAGATCGAGCGCTTCTTCGACGGGATCGAGGCGGGCGTCGTCTACGCCAACCGCAAGGGCGGGGCGACGACCGGAGCCTGGCCCGGCTGCCAGTCGTTCTGCGGCTGGAAGGGGAGCGGCAACACGGGCAAGGGCGGCCTCGGTCCGTACTACGTGCAGCAGTTCCTTCGGGAGCAAAGCCGCACCGTGGTGGTGGACGCCGACGCTGAGGACCTGGAGGCCGTGGAGGAGGCCGGGGAGTAGGCGACCAATCGCCAACTCGACCGGGGAGCACACCGGGCCGCTGCCGCCGGCCGCGATGGA
>JALYMD010000285.1 GCA_030773875.1 Chloroflexota bacterium
ATTGGACGCTCCCCGTGGGCCTGCTCAACTTCCAAGCGCAGTGGACATCTAACCTGCCCGTCATCGCCGCCGGCTCGACCATCATCTTCTTGCCACTCACCGTCGTCTTCCTGATCTTCCAGCGCCAGTTGGTTGAAGGCATCACGTCCGGGGCCGTGAAGGGGTAGCCTGGCCCTGCCGGGAACGGGCTCGGAGCCCGGTGTCCCCTTGCGGGTTTCAAGACCCCTATCGCACGCCGCAAAACCCGGGTATCCTGCTGCCTCCAATCCCCGGTTCCGGGGCGCTGGACCGCTTCGCCGACCCGTCTAGGGAAAGGAGAGGTGCATGGGTACCCGGTTCTGGCAAGCCCGCTCTCTTGCCGTCCTCGTGGTCTGCGTCATGCTCGCCACGATGGCCGCGCCTGGCCGGCAGGTAGGTGCGCAGGCGACGCCGGGGGCAGAGACGCCCGTTGTAGGAACCCCGGCCGCCGCAACTCCGGAAGCGCCTGCGCCAGTGAGCGCCTCACCATCCGGAGCGGCGCCGACGGCAGCGGAAACGGTCGACCTGGATGTGCTCTTCATCGGGGCGCACCCGGATGACGAGGCCTTTGGCCTCTCCACCTATGGGATTTGGAACGAGGAGGCCGGCGTAACCACGGGCGTCATCACCATCACTCGTGGCGAGGGCGGGGGCAACGCCGCCGGGCCGGAAGAGGGGCCGGCGCTCGGCTTGCTTCGCGAGGCGGAGGAGCGACGCGCCGTTGGCCGTGCCGGCATCCAGCATATCTACAATCTGGACAAGGTGGACTTCTACTACAACGTGAGCGCGCCACTGACAGAGGAAATCTGGGGCGTTGACCAGACGTTGGAGAAGGTGGTTCGTGTGGTTCGGGCCACGCGCCCCGAAGTCATCACGACGATGAACCCGTCACCGACCCCCGGCAACCATGGGCATCACCAGGTTGCCGCCCGGCTGGCGATTGAGGCCTTCTCCGCCGCGGCGGACCCCGATGTCTTTCCCGAGCAGATTCAGCAGGAGGGGCTGCTGCCCTGGCGCGTTCAGAAGATCTTCCGTGGCGGGGCCGCTGGTGAGGGGCCGACGGGACCCTTGTGCGCTTCGACCTTTGTTCCGGCTGACCCCACCGATGTCGTCTACGGGGTCTGGGCGGGGACACCGTCCACGCAAAATGGGGGCAAGACCTGGGCCGAGATTGAGCGAGCGGCGCAGCGCGAGTACATCTCCCAAGGCTGGGGAGTATTCCCTGACGTCTCCACCGACCCGACGGCGCTCCCCTGCGACTACTTCACATTAGTCGACAGCCGGGTGCCCTACACCGCCGGGAACTCAAGCCCAACCGCAATGCTTGAGGGTGCCCTCGTCCCGGCAGAAGGCGGTTTCCCGCTCGGTACAGAGTTCTATCTAACGACCGATCGCTTCAACCTGACGCCGGGCCAGTCGTTCACGGTTACCGCCCATGCCCGGGCGAGTGAGGGGCAAGCGCTGGGAGAAGCCACGGTCGAGCTTGCCGTGCCACCTGGGTGGATGGTGGACGGCGATGGGACGATGGCTGCGGGGCAAGCCGGGGGGGAGATGACGACCAGTTTCACCGTCTCCGTTCCGTCCGGCGCGTCGGTTAACACCCGCGTACGGATGGCTGCGTCACTCTCCGTAGGTGGCATGCAGGCGGCGACGAGTGAGGTGGTTCGCGTGGTGCCGGCCGTGCTGGGCACCGTTGAGGCGCTGCCGCACGTCGCCCAGTTTCGCGCGTGGGCGGCGCAAGCGAACATGCCGCAACTCGACAACCTGATCGATCCACGTCTCTCGCTTGGCGTCGGCGAGACTCGCCCGATCCGGGTCGACCTGACCAATTTCGGCGAGACAGCGCAATCCGGCACCGTGGCGCTGGCCCTGCCTGAAGGCTTTTCGGTCGATGTGCCATCTCAGCCGTTCGACGGACTGGCACCCGGGGCAGCGGCGTCCGTCACCTTCAACGTGACGAACTCCGACCCCGCCCTGGCGACGGGTACCGAGGGGGGTGATTACCCCCTGACCCTGACCACAACCAGCGGTGGCACGATCGGCACTCAACGGGCCCTGTTGAACCTGGTGCCCGTGACCACGGTTCCCCAGGTTGCGGCGGCCCCAACCGTGGATGGCCTCGAGTCTCCTGGCGAGTATCCCGGGCCCACGCTCGACCTGAGCCGCGTATGGGAGGGGGATGATCCGGACTCGCCCGCCGATGCGTCAGGCACGGCCAAGGTGGCCTGGTCCGGTGACGACCTGTACGTCCTCGTCCACGTGGTCGATGACACGGTCGGCACGGTGCTGCCGGTGAGCGATGCGAAGCGGCATTGGCGGACCGACTCGGTCGAGATCGCCGTTGACCCGCGTGGTACCTCGGAGAACACCTCGACTACCTTCAAAGTCGGCGCTTTCCCGACGACGGTTGAGGGGCAGCCGGCCGCCTACCGTGACGCCGACAACCGGCAGGGTCCGGTCGCAGAGACGGCCCCGGGGCTGCAAGTCGCGTCGCAGGTGAGCAGCCCCTACACGGGCTACACCCTTGAAGTCCGGATCCCGCTGTCGGCGCTGCCGGCCGCCGTCGATCCGGCCCACATGACGATGAATATCTTCATCTATGACTCCGACACGCAGGACAAGACTGGGCAGACGCGGCTCGGGTGGTCACCGTGGCGCGGCGTCCAGGGTGATCCCTATCGATGGGGTCGGGTGGTCATGGAGGGCTACATGCCGCCGGCTGATCGACCGACCCAGCCTGCGGTACCCGTCGTTCCGCTGGAGCCGACCCGTAGCGTGACTTCACCCCAGTCGATTCTTCAGTCGGCCATGGACGGCGTGCCACTCGCCGGTGACCGCGCCGCCCCCACCGGCGCCGTGACAGTGGCCTCCGGCCCAACCCTCTCCGGAAACACCCTCTCCGTGGATCTTCAGGGAGCCAGTGAAGGCACCGCCCACGTCTTCTTCTGGAACGGAACTGCTGCGACGGCGGGTCAGGCGCTCCCGCTGACACCGGCGCAGACGCAGACGGTGACCTGGCAGCTGGACGACGCAAGCCGTGCGGCTGCGGAACAGGGCAGTGGGATGATCCTCGTCGGGTTCGAGACCGGAGACGGCGCTAAGGCCAGTATGGCGGAGGCGACCTCCCGCTAAACGCGGGTACATCACGCGGTTAAACCAGCCACCCTTCGCGGGCCAACATCTGGCTCGCGAAGGGTGATTCATGGGTACCAAGGTACGGCGGGCCGCGAATTCGGTTTGCTCCTGGCCTGCCCACAGGGCTATCATCGTTACGATTGTTGCCCTCGTCCGTGCGCCGGGTGGACCATCACCGCTGGCAGCTTGCCTCAGGTGCCGCTCTGGCCTAGAGAGCGTTCCCTTGTCCTACGATGTCCTCGTCATCGGTCGGCCGTCCTGCGACCTCGTCTTCACCGGTCTCCCTTGTTGGCCCACCGTAGGGCGGGAGATGTTTGCCCGCGACCTGACCGTGTCAGCGGGCGGAGCGTTCAATGCCGTAGCGGCGTTGCATCGCCTCGCCCTTCGGCCAGGATTGGTAGGCATCCTCGGCAACGATCATTGGAGCGACCTCTGTTTGAACGCCATCCGCTCCGAAGGGGTCCCGACCGATCTCCTCCTCGTGCTCGACCGGCCTCTGCCCTCCGTCAGTGTCTGTATGACCCATTCGGGAGACCGCGGGTTTGTCACCTACGAGCCAGCGGTCGAAGAGGTGTGGGACGCATTCGCTGCACATGCCCTCGACGTGGTGGCGTGGGAGTGCGCCGGCTATCTCCATTGCTGCCTGACAGACAAGCTGCCCGCCTTCGCCGCCGCCGCCCGGGCGCGGGGTATGCGCGTCCTTGTTGACTGCGGCTGGAACGAGGCCTGGCTCGCCTCGGACCAGATTCGTTCGCTGATGCCGCTCGCTGATGTCGTGTTCGCCAACCAGCCCGAAGTCTCCGTCATCACTGGAGAGTCGGATCCCCTCGTGGCGCTGCGGCGATTCGGGAAACTGGCGCCCTTCGTGGTGATGAAGCGGGGCGCGACAGGTTCCTCGGCGGTGGTGGAAGGCCGCGAATACCACGCGTCGACGGAGCCAGTCGAGGTGGTTGACGCCACGGGTGCGGGGGACTGCTTTAACGCCGGGTTCCTGTATGGATGGCACCACGGCCTCCCGGTGGAGTCCTGCCTGCGCTTGGGGAACATCTGTGGCGGAATGAGTGTTTCCGTGCCGGGCGGCTATGCCGGCGCACCGACTGAAGCTGAATTGCTGCTCCGGGCTAAGCGCTACGGTATCTCGCCGGCAGCGGCCGGCGCATAGGAAGGTCGAGACGGTGAAGCTGTTGCTGCTCGGTGCCGGCATCCGGACGCCGCTGCTCCTCCATGGCCTAATCCGCCGGCAGGAAGCCTTGAACCTGTCTGAAGTTGCTCTCTACGACGACGACCCCGCACGGCTCGCGACGATGGGCGCGTTTGCTACCGCCTTCGGCGAGAAGCACGGCGCGCGCTTCACGATCTCCTATGCGGATGATTTGGCCGAGGCGGCGCGCGGCGCCGGTTTCATCTTCAGCGCGATCCGCGTGGGTCAGGAGCGCAACCGCATCCTGGACGAGCGCATTCCCCTGAGTCATGGCGTACTTGGTCAGGAGACGACCGGGCCGGGTGGCTTCGCCATGGCGTTGCGGACGATCCCCGTTCTGCTCCGCTATGCCCGGACGCTTGAAGCAGTCGCCCCGGAGGCCTGGCTCGTCAACTTCACCAACCCGGCCGGGGTCATCACGCAGGCGCTGCTAGACCACACCAAGCTCCGGGTCGTCGGAATCTGCGACACACCGCCGGCCATGCGAGCCAGCTTAGCCCAGTTCCTAGGCCGACCTGAGGACGAGCTCTTCCTCGACTACTTCGGGCTGAACCACCTGGGCTGGGTGCGCCGGGTCCTGGTGGACGGTCAGGATGTGCTTCCCGACCTTCTGGATCGCTACGAGGGGCTTGCCGCTGAAGGTCACGAGTGGGCCCTGTTTGAGCCGGAGTTGGTTCGCTCCTACGGGATGCTTCCGAACGAGTACCTGTATTACTACTACTATCGGGAGCAGGCCGTGGCCAATATCCAGGCCTCGGGAAGCACGCGCGGCGAGCAGATCCTGGGGATCAATGAGCCGCTGTGGCGGGAGCTTGGCGACCAGATGGCAGCGGGAAAGGTCGAGGACGCTCTGCAGACGTACGAGCGGCGTATGGCCTGCCGCAACCAGACCTACATGGCGCGCGAGAGCGGCCGGCTCTCTTCGGAGGCGGAGGAAGAGACCGGGAGCGGGGGAACGGATGCTTCCATCTTCGCTGGGGAGGGCTACGCGGGTCAGGCAATGGCCGTCATGGCGGCGATCGTCCGGGGCGAGAAGGCAACGTTGGTGCTCAACGTTCGCGGTCAATCCTCCTGGGGCGATCTTGCACCGGACGATGTAGTCGAGACGCCGACCCTGGTTGACCAGCACGGGCCCCGCCCGCTAGCACAGGCGCCGATGCCGGAGTCCGTCCGGCCGCTCATCACGGCAATTAAAGCCTATGAACGGCTGACCATTGAGGCGGCGGTGACGGGGTCGTACGCTGCCGCGGTCCAGGCGCTGACCATCCATCCGTTGGTCATGTCCTACTCCCTAGCGCGCTGCATCGTCGACGAGTACCTGCGGGCCCACCAGGCCTTCCTCCCTCAATTTAGTGACCGAGGTCCGGCCGCACATCCTCCACTCTGAGCCCTTGAGATTTCCTCCGCTGCTATGTGCCACCGGGTCATGCCGGCAGGCTATTCGCGCGTTCTTGCCGCAGTCGGGCCGACCAACTGCTCCGTGTTTGGGAGGCGGCTGAATCCGGCTCAAGACCTGTCTTTGCGTGGTGAACGAGTGCGTGCTAGGCGTCTTTCATGACCGGCAGGTCGGCCGCTTCAAGCTGACGGGCAATGCGGTCATTGTTGGCCGCAATCAGATCCGCCGCCCGCTGAAAGGCAATCTGAGCGGTCAGACGTAGCAGATCCCCGTAGGGCCCGAGGTTCTCGACATCCTCTTGAGCTTGGTCGAGTGCGTCCATGCGCTGCCGGATCTCCTCCTGCAGCTCTTCCTGGGTCAGTCCGATGTTCACGGGCGGCTCCTTTGGGCGTTGTGTTCGGGTGAGCGTTGAGCACCTGGGCGCGCTTGGCCAGGGTTCGCGTCTTGCGCCGGTGGTAGATTGTAGCGTTGGGGCGCGGGAGGCCTCCCGTGAGGGCGGATGAGCAGTGGGGGAGCATGCGTGGACATCATCTTACCGGCGGCGGGGTTAGGGACGCGGTTGCGACCGCAGACGTGGAGCAAGCCGAAGCCGCTGGTGGCGGTGGCCGGGAAGCCAATGCTGGCCCATGTGCTGGACCGGCTGATGCCACTCAATCCGAACAAACTGGTCTTTATCACCGGATTTCTCGGCGATCAGCTCGAAGCCTGGGCGCGGGAGCAGTACGACATCCCGCTCGCCTTCGTCGAGCAACCTCAGATGCTGGGTCAGAGCGACGCGATCGTGCGGACGCGGGGCGTGGTGGAGGGGGAGGGCTTGATGCTCTTTCCCGACGCGCTCTTCGAGGCTGACTTCTCCATCCTCCGCGAGACAGACGCGGACGGCGTGATGTTCACCAAGGAGGTAGAGGATCCGTCGGCGCTGGGCGTCGCGGTGGTGGAGAACGGCCGGATCGTGAAGCTGGTGGAGAAGCCGCAGGAGCCGGTCTCCAACCTGGCGGTCATCGGGATCTATTACTTCAGACGGATGAGTGACCTCTATGCCGCTATTGACGAGCAGATGGCGCGGGGCATCAAGCTGAAGAACGAGTATTTCATCGCCGACGCCATCCAACTCATGATTGACGGCGGCGCAAGGATCGTCACCGCGCCGGTGACGGCCTGGGAGGACTGCGGCAGCGCCGAATCGTTGCTGGCGACGAACCGGTATCTGCTCGACCGGCAGGAGGCGGGTCCGGCGAGCCGCGACGGCGCGGTGATCGTGCAGCCGTCCACTGTGGCGGAGGACGCGGTCCTGGAGCGCGCGGTGGTAGGACCCTACGCGAGCATCGGCGCGGGCGTGACGATTCGGGACGCGGTGGTGCGGGACGCGATCGTGGAAGACGGCGCGACGATCGAGACAGCGGTGGTGGAGCACGCCATCGTCGGCCGTAAGGCGCAGGTGCGCGGGCGGGCGGCGCGGCTCAATGTCGGTGACACCAGCGTGGTGGAGCTGTGACCGGGGAACCGGCCGGAGACACCGCAGCCCCTGAGTGGCTCGAGTTGGCCGTGGAGGTGGACGCCGAGGCAGTCGAGCCGGTGACGGAGCTGCTGGCTCGGCACGGCTACAACGAGGGCGTGGTCATCGAGGAGCCGTTCACCCAGGACCCGGACGGGGACAACCTCGCGGTGGATCCCTCGCGGCCGTTCACGATCCGTACCTTCGTGACCGTGGCCGACGTTCGGACAGACACGCTGGAGGAGATCCGGCAGGCACTATGGCACCTCGGCCGGCTCCGGAGCGTTGGGGATCTCATCGTCACTCCCCGGCGAGAGGAGGATTGGGCCAACGCCTGGAAGGAACACTACCGGGTTCATCGGGTGGGTGAGCGGGTGGTAGTCCGCCCTCCCTGGCACGCCTACGACCCTGCCGAGGGCGAGGTGGTGGTGGAGTTGGACCCCGGGATGGCGTTCGGCACCGGGCTCCATCCTTCAACCAAGCTGAGCGTGCTGGCCTTGGAGGAGGAGATCGGAGAGGGTGACCAGATTCTCGATGTCGGCACAGGGTCCGGTGTGTTGGCGATCGCGGCGGTGTTGTTAGGCGCTTCGCAGGTGGACGCGGTCGACATCGAGCCAGTGGCGGTGAGGTCCACGCGGGAGAACGCGGAGCGGAACGGGGTCGGAAACCGGATCAGGGTCGAGCACGGGAGCGTCGGGCCCGGCGAACCGTTCGGGGGGACGTACGACCTGGTACTGGCGAACATCATTGCTCGCGTGCTTGTCGAGTTGGCCCCGGGGATCGCGCAAGCCGTGGCGCCGGGAGGATCACTGATTCTGAGTGGCGTCATTGAGAGCCGGGAACCGGCGGTGCGCCGGGCCTTCGACGCGGAGGGCTTGGCGTTTCAGCGCCGGTCCCAGATTGAGGATTGGGTGGCCCTGGTCTACCGACGTGAGGACGCTTAGCTGGAGTCTCATGAGGGCTAGCCGTTCAGTGACAGTTGGGGGGAAGCGGCGCTCCCGTGTCACCGAGAGTCGAGCATCTGCGATGCCGAGGCCGGAGGCGGTCTTGGCGGATGCGTACACACCGTCGCGGTTGCAGGCGTAGACCGGTAACGCCGAGAGGCTACCGAGACCTCTGTTGAGTTCTCGTCATCTACACTCCGGCGCAGAACGACCCCTTCACGTCGAAGTCACCCTGCGAGCCTATCATCTGGTGCCCCATTGCGGCGGGTTTTGCGCGCTATTTGGCCCCACTCTTGGCGATGGGGCAGGTCCCGTTGTCCCCGAAGCGTAGGCGGACCGGTCGGCGCTGTGTCGTTGATCACGATGGCGCCGATGGGCCGGAGACTGGCCGCAGGAGGGGACGTCACCGCGCTGGGGTGAGGCTAGTCCACGCGGTCGCGATGGCTATGAGGACGGCGAGCATCCACGCTCTGGTACGCGGTTGTTGATCAACCCGAGGCAACGCCCTGGTCGCGGGGAGCCGCGCGGCCGAGGGCGGAGATCGTGATCGCGGTGAATGTGAGCCCGAGCCCCTTCCGGTGACGGCGGCGGACCGGACGTCGGCCCCGTAGCTCCCTACTGTTGTTGCGCTTCGTTCCCCTCGGCCCGCGCCCCCGGCGCGAATACTGATGCCGGGCTTGACCTGACCGGGTGCAGCCGACCCTCGATCACGCCTGTCGAAAGAGTCCCCCCCGTTGTTTCGGCTCTTGACGGGCCGAGCGCCACACTTCCGTGACTGCTGCGCCGCACGATCGTTGTCTCCGCGCCAAACCCTAGTGACACCCTCCCCCTAGCCTGCATGTATCGACCCCGACGCCCCTAACAGGAGCCGACGGGGATCGGCCCCCAGAAAGCAGGCGTGCCCACTTGGGCGCACGCCAACCACAAGTGACGGAACGACCTAAGGAGTCTCGATGAGCGTCGCAATTCTCCCCTCCACCCCGACACACACCGTCGCGTTTGCCTACGACCAGTTGGACGCGCTTCGCTCGCGACTGGTGGGCCGGCTTATCACGGCCAGCAGCCCCGACTTTGACGAGGCGCGCAAGGTGCTCTACGTCACCGTGGACCGCCGCCCGCTGGCTGTCGTCCGCGCCGTCAATGGAGAAGATGTCGCCGCGGCTGTCGGCTTCGCGCGCGACCGCGACCTCCCCCTGGCGGTCCGCAGCGGCGGCCATAGCCTCGCTCAGTACAGCATGATCGATGGTGCCGTTGTCGTCGATCTCTCCGCCATGAAGCGCATCAGCATCGATCCCGACGCGCGAATCGCCCGCGTCCAGGCGGGCGCCACCTCCGGCGATCTCGCCGGCCCGGCAAACGCTTACGGCCTGGCGCTCTCCACCGGCGACACCGCCTCGGTGGGCATGGGCGGACTGACGACCGGCGGCGGCATCGGGTTCATGGTCCGGAAGTACGGCCTCGCCATCGACAACCTCCTCTCGGCGCAGGTCGTCACGGCTGCTGGCGAGATCGTCACCGCCAGCGAGTTCGAGCACCCGGACCTCTTCTGAGCGATCCGCGGCGGCGGCGGCAACGTCGGCATCGTGACCGAGTTCACGTACCGTCTGGCCCCCGTCGGGCAGGTCCTTGGCGGCGCGCTGCTGCTTCCCGCCAGCCGCGAGGTCCTCCGGGGGTACCTCGACTACGTGGCATCGGCGCCCGACGACCTCACGACTATCGCGAACCTCATGCACGCGCCGCCAGCGCCGTTCGTGCCGCAGGAACGCGTTGGCGAGCTGGTGCTGGCGATCCTCGTCGTCTGGACGGGGAGCGTGGAGGATGGGGAGCGGGCCCTGGCGCCGCTGCGAGCGCTGGCGACCCCAGTCGCTGACACCGTGAGCCCGATTCCCTACCCGGCAATCTACCGGTACACGGATCACCAGTCCGCCCCGCATGCCGCCTCGATCCGGTCGATGTTCGCCCACGAGCTGAGCGACGCAACGGTCGACGCCGCGCTGACGGCCATGGAGGGGGCCACCTCGCCATATAGCCTGATCCAGTTCCGCGGCCTGGGAGGTGCCATGTCCCACGTCGGGAGCGAGGCCACTGCGTTCGCCCACCGCGACCAGCCGTACTTCGTGGCGATCATCGGGCTGTGGCTGGACGCCGCCGAGGACGCCCCCGTGCATACCGGCTGGGTCGAGTCGCTCTGGCAGGCCATCCGCCCCGAAGGGTCCGGCGTCTACGTCAACTTCCTGGAGAACGAAGGCGCGGATCGCGTGCGCGATGCCTACCCTCCGGCCACCTACGCCCGACTCGCGGAGATCAAGCGGCGTTACGACCCGGGGAATCTCTTCCGGTTCAACCAGAACGTCCCGCCTCGACGATGAGGTAACCCTGATGAGCGGCCCGATAGTGCTATCGGGCCGCTCGTCAGTCTCCAAGCATGACGCGACGGGAGGTGGGCGCAGGCGGCTGGTTGCTCGACGATCGGTTGGGATCGGCGAAAGCTACAGGACCGTCGCACGCGCCTCTGGCAGAGACCGGATCCGTGAAAGGGCCAGCACCCAGCCAGGTCCACCGGATCCAGTGGATCAACAAGCGGCGGACGATCGCCAAGGAGGTGGGCAAGGCGGTGCGCAGAATCCCCATCGTCGGCCACCTGCCCTCACGTCGCCGAGACGACATCCCGCAACAAGAGTCCCCAAGAGCCCTGTCAGTTATCTCCCAAGACGACACGCCACTTGCCGTCGCATGAGGATACCGGGTCGATCTAGAGTTGTTCTTCCGCGGCGGAAAGCTTTCGTTCGGCGCCCTTGTTCCTGCCTGCCCGCCAGATCCTGTCGTGGATCTCCCTAGCGTTCCGCTGCAGCACGACGGGGGCGGCGGCCAAGTCACCGACATGTTCGCCCATTGGCGCCGCCCGGTGGCCTCGCCCATAATGGCGGCCGTGAGAGCGACCCTAGAGGCGTCAGCAAGCCGGGAACTTCGCGCGCCCGACCGGGGGGCGGATCTGGCTGTGCTTGGCGGATCCGAGGCTGACCGGAGTCGCCTTCGCTGGCTAGGTGGCCCGCTCGCAACCCTAGCCGTTGCCGGTCTGCTCGAGGTGCTGACCGGCGAGGCCCTCCTGGGGGCGAACGTCGCCTGGAGCCTGGCCGCTCTCGCTCTCCTTGCTTCCGTGGCCGGGGCAGCACTGCTCGGCGGCGTGGTCCCGGGGCTGGCGGCCACCACCATCGCGGTGGCGTACCTAGCCTACTTCCTCTCCGCCCCCGGCTGGCCCTTCCGCTACGCCCCCGACGGCCGGCGGCGACTCCTCATCGTCGGGCTCGTCCTGCCCATCCTTGCCTTCATCGTGGGGAGCCTAAAGGAGCGCGTCGACCGGCTCCTGGACCGCGAACGGGCGGCGCGGCGGCGGTCGGCGTTCCTCGCGGACGCCAGCGCCGCCCTGGCCGCCTCGCTCGACTACGAGAAGACGCTGGCCCATGTGACCAAGCTGGCGGTGCCTGAGCTGGCCGACTGGTGCAGCGTCCACCTCGTGACCGAGGACGGGGCGGTCCACCAGGCGGCGCCAACCCCCGCCGACTCCGCCGGGACGGACGTAGCAGGGTACCTACCGGAGCGCTCCCCTTTGGACGCAGCTGTACCGGCCGGCCCGGCCGAGGTGTTGCGCACCGGGCGGCCGGTGCTGATCCCTGACGCCAGCGACGGCGCGCCGGCCGATGCCTCCAACGGCCAGGAGCACCTGGCGCTTGGACGGGATCTGGGCGTTGTCTCCTACCTGGCCGTGCCGCTCGTGGCGCGCGGCCGGGCCCTCGGGGTGCTCTCCTTTGGGGTCGCCGCGCCGGCCCGCCGCTATGGACCGGAGGACCTTGCTCTGGCGGAGGAGTTGGCCCGCCGGGCGGCCGTCGCCATCGACAACGCACGGCTCTACCGAGAGGCCCAGGAGGCGATCCGGGACCGGGACCGCTTCCTCTCCGTGGCCGCGCACGAGTTGCGCACCCCCGTCACGGTCATCAAGGGCCTGGCCCAGCTCCTTGCCCGGCCGCCGGGCGGCGGTCCCGCGGCCGGGGCGCGTTCCACGCGGGCGCTGGGGCAGATCGAGGATGCGGCCGGGCGGCTGGCCGTGTTGACCCAGGACCTGCTCGATGTCTCGAGCCTGCGCCTAGGGCACCTCCCCTTCCGGCCTCGGCCGCTCGACCTGGCGGCGTTAGTGAGCGAGGTCAGGGCACGCTTTGGGGACCTGCTCGACGGTCGCCACCCACTGGTTGTGGACCTGCCCGGCGCTCCCGTGCCGGTGGATGCCGACCCCGACCGGCTCGAGCAGGTGCTGTCCAACCTGCTTGACAACGCCGCCAAGTACTCGCCGGAGGGCGGTGAGATCGGCCTGACGCTTCGGGTGGACGGGGGCGGCGCGCTGTTAGCGGTCCGGGACCAGGGCATCGGGCTGCCGGCCGGGGTGGCCGAAGCGATCTTCGCGCCGTTCGGTCGGGCGGCCAACGCCGAGGAGCGCCGCTTGCCGGGACTAGGCCTCGGTTTGCACCTGTGCCGCGGCATCGTCGAGCGGCACGGCGGGAGGATCTGGGCCGAGAGCGACGGCGAAGGGTGCGGCTCCATTTTCCAGGTGTGGGTCCCCCTCGTCCCCCCGGTTGCCGCTCCGCCGGAGGACGCCGACGCTGCCCCTCCCCCTGCCCAGGGCCGTTTTCCCGCTCGTGACTCGTAGTGCTACCGAGACATGGTGGTCAGATGACGCTGGGCTCGAGGCGACACGCCGCGAGTGGTGCGGCGGGTCGCCGAGTTCCGGCGGATCGAACTGGTAGGTCGAGCCGCCGACGCCCTCCAAGTCTCCCTGGAGGACTAATCGCCGAGCCCGAAGAGAACCTCGACCGTCGCGGTCACGGCGTTGGTTCCTGGCGCGATCGGCGCGCCCGCCCCCTGGCCACCCGCCTTGGGGCTGTCGTAGATCGGCCCGACCGGGA
>JALYMD010000286.1 GCA_030773875.1 Chloroflexota bacterium
CCGCGCCGTTCCGGAAGACGGATCGGGACCGGCAGGAGTTGCGCCTCTCGCTCTGCAAGGCCGCGATCGCGGGCGTGAAGGCGATCCGAACGGTGGATCCCGAAGCGCGGATGGTCCACATCGACCCGCTCATCCTGGTCGTGCCCCCGAAGGATCGTCCGGATTTGGCCGACGACGCCGAGCGGGAGACACAAGAAGACACCTTCTACGCGTGGGACGTGATCGCCGGCAAGCGCCATCCGGAACTCGGGGGCGCGCCGGAGATCCTCGACATCGTGGGCGTCAACTGCTACTCGTTCGGCCAGATGGAGTTCCGCGAACGGGGCCCGCACGCCTCGCTGGAGCCGCACGACGAGCGCATCCGGCCCCTCGGGGATCTCCTCGCCTTTGCGTGGGAGCGGTACCGCCGGCCGATGATCGTCGGGGAGACGAGCGGTTTGGGCGAAGGTCGCCCGGCCTGGCTCCAGGACATCGTCGAGGAGTCGCTCGCCGCCGTGCTACGGGGAATGGATCTTCACGGCGTCTGCCTCTTCCCGGCGGTGGACATGCCGAACTGGCATACCGGGGAGTGGCTGCACAACGGGATCTGCGATCTAGTGGAAGAGGACGGCGACCTGAAGCGGGTCCCCTTTGAGCCCTACGTGGCGGAGCTGCGCCGCTGGCAGAAGCGCCTCAACCGCGTCACCGAACTGGACGAGGATCCGTTCAGCGACCCAGTGAACCTGGACGACATCGTCGCGGCGGCTCAGCGGATGCAGATGCACCCGGACAAGAATTGGACGTAGGGATTGCCGGCCGATGTCTAGGTTGCGCCGGCCTGTGCCGCCGGCTTGGTCGTCGGACCGCCCACGTCATCGCCTGAGGCACGGCGGCATGCATCGCCTATCGACGCAACATGCCGCGGTTGCTGGCATACTTGGGGGCAACACCCCGGCCAGGTAGTCCGGTCGTTCGGCACCCGTTCAAGGAGCGGAAGGAACTCGCGATGCCCGACGCCTTCGCGGGTCGGCGGCCATCCCTGCGATCCCTGGTGCGGCGCTCGCCGTCGCCCCCCCTCCGCTACGGGTTCGCCGTCGCCGTGGCTGCCCTCGGCATCCTCCTGATCGCGCTGGCCGGGGATCTGAAGGAGGACACCCCGTACCTCTTCTCGTTCGGCGCCGTGATGGCGGCCTCCTGGTACGGAGGTCTTGGTCCGGGCCTCCTCGCCTCGCTGATCTCGGCGCTCGGCGTCGACTACTGGGTCCGCGAGCCGGTGGGCGGGTTCACGATCTTCGCCGGGAACAACATCCTTCCCGCTGTGCTCTTCGTCGCCGTCGCGTCGATGATCAGCGGCCTCAACGCGGCCCGACTGCGGGCCGAGGAGCAGCACCTGCAACTCCTCGAGCGGGAGCGGGCGGCGCGGACGGTCGCGGAGACCGCGCGGGCCGAGGCAGAGCGGGCGCGCTCCCAGGTGCAATTCCTCGGCGAAGCGAGCACGGTGCTGGCATCGTCACTCGTCCATGAGGAGACGCTGCGACGGGTTGCAGACCTCGTGGTGCCTCGCCTTGCCGACTGGTGCTCCGTCCACGTCCTTGGAGGGGACGGGACGTTTACGCAGCTCGCCGTCGCGCATGCAGACCCCCGCAAGGTGACCTGGGCGCGCCACCTTCAGGAACGCTATCCGCCGGACCTTGACGCACCGACCGGGCTGCCTCGGGTGCTGCGGACGGGGCGGCCAGAGCTCTACCCCGAGATCCCGGACACGGTGCTCGTCGCGGGGGCGAAGGACGAAGAACACCTGGCGATCCTGCGCTCAGTCGGGCTGACCTCCGCCATGATCGTCCCGATGATCGTGCGTGAGCGGGTGGTCGGGGCGATCTCCTTCGTGGCCGCCGAGTCTGGCCGCCGCTACGGCCCGGATGACCTCGCCCTGGCCGAGGTGCTCGCGCGGCGATGCGCCCAGGCCGTCGACAACGCGCGCCTCTATCGCGAAGCCCAAGAGGCCGAGGCCCGCTACCGCAGCCTCTTCGAGGGGACGGCGGAAGCGGTTATGGTGGCCGCACCGGACGGACGCTACCTCGACGCCAACCCGGCCGCCTCCGAGCTCCTCGGCTACAGCCGGGAAGAGTTCCGCCGCCTGCGGCTCGGCGAACTTTCCAGGCGGGGCTCGGGCTTGACGGAGGACGAGGCGCGGGCGTTCTTGGGGGCCGGCACGTGGCGGGGGGAGATCGAGCTACGGCGCAAGGACGGAACGGTGGTGCCGGCCGAGGGCCGATCGCGGCCGGTGGACCTCCCGTCGGGCACCGTCCACGT
>JALYMD010000287.1 GCA_030773875.1 Chloroflexota bacterium
GATCGCCGCCTGCGCCTTCCAGCATCTGCCGGGGGGCGACGTGCTCCGGCCGGAACCCGAGCAGGTGGCCGTTGCGGGGGATCAGGTTCATCGGCGGCGAGCCGAGGAACGTGGCGACGAAGGTGTCCGCCGGGTCGTCGTAGATCTCCCGCGGGGTGCCGAGTTGGCGAACGCGGCCGGCGTTGATGACCGCGATCCGATCTCCCATCCCCATCGCCTCGACCTGGTCGTGAGTGACGTAGATCGTGGTGGTGCCGACACGGCGCTGGAAGCCCTGCAACTCGTCCCGGGCTGAGGCTCGACGTTGTGCATCCAGGTTGGAGAGCGGCTCATCCAGCAGGAAGACGTTCGGCTCGCGCACCAGCGCCCGGGCCAGCGCTACCCGCTGCCGCTGACCGCCGGAGAGCTGTCGCGGCCGGCGGTCCAGCAGCCCCTCGATCCCGAGGATCCCGGCGGCCCAGGCCACCTTCTTCTGCTGCTCCGCCTTCGGGATTTTGGCCGCCTTCAGCGGAAAGGCGATGTTGTTGGCCACGCTCATGTGTGGGTAGAGCGCGTAGCTCTGGAACACCATCGCGATCTGGCGCGCCCGTGGCGGCAGGTTGGTCACGACCCGGCCGCCGATCAGGATGTCGCCCGCGGTCGGCGGCTCCAGGCCGCCAATCATACGAAGCAGGGTGGTCTTGCCGCAGCCGGAAGGCCCAAGCAGGACGAGAAACTCGCCGTCCGCGCTGGCCAGGTCGATCCCAGCCACCGCAGGAGCGTTCTCGCCAAACTGCTTGACCAGCCCCCGCGTCTCTACGACGGCCATGACGCGGACATCCCCGTTGATGCGGGCACAAGGAGGGTCACCGGCATGCACTCCATTCCGGGGCGCCAGCCCCGGGGTCAATCAGATATGCCGGCTTCCGCCGGCTGAAGAGGAATATCACGGCAAACAATACAACAGTATTGAAGTCGGGCGACGCCGGGACGGCTCCTATGCCCAGGAGGGTGGTGGGGGCGACTGACCCACAGCGGGTCAATCGCCCCAAGACTCTCTACTGGCCGCCGCCGATGAGCCCCTGCGACCGCCACTTCTCGAAGATCGGCAGGGTGTCCTGCTCCGCCTTCGCCACCGACTCCGCGGCCGACATCTCGCCGCGCGCGGTGCGGGCCATCATGTTCGGCAGGATAAAGCTGCCGAAAACCTCGCCGATGGCGGGGTTCGCCGGCCCGGGCCAACCCAGGTTGGTCGTCCACTGCTCGGCGGTCTTCAGCGGGGCCAGCTTGTTCGCCGGCTCAGAGCCGAACGGGTCGTTGTCGAGTGGCCCGCCCTCCTGCGTCAGGTTCGGCACGGTGCTCGGGAAGGCGGGGAAGTTGTAGAGCTTGCTCTCGTTCGCCGCCTGATCGTAGTTGGCCACCAGGTGGAACAGGAACTCCTTGGCCGTGTCCGGGAACGTGGAGTGCTTCGGGATCATGTAGTTGAAGACCGCGTGCCCGTGGGCCAGCGCCCGCTCCGGGCCGGCCGGGCCGACCAGCGGGGTGCCGAAGAAGACATCCTTGGCGACGTCTGGCTGGTCCGCCTGCGCGGTCCGGTAGGCAGAGATCGAGTTCAGGATGTAGGAGGCCTGACCGGCGATCATCAGTTGGTTGTTGGATGCGGCCGTCCAGCCGAAGACCTCCGGCGTCATCGCCGTCTCGAACAGCTTGGCCATGTACTCCACGGCCGCGATCGTCTCCGGGGAGTTGATGACCACGTTCTCGTTCTCGTCCTGCACCGCGCCGCCGAAGGCCCATAACATGGCCTGGGCGGCCATGTTGGAGTCGACCTCGTTGGACATCCCGATGCCCATCTGGACGCCCTGCTCGTTCATGATCTTGCCGCCGCCCTCGAGCAGTTCGTCGAACGTGGTTGGGCCGTTTGGCAGGCCGGCCTGCTCCCAGAGGCTCTTGCGGAAGTTGGCCGGGTCCGGCGCGTAGCCGTGGTTGAAGGCGTAGTAGGTGTTGGTGGTCGGGTTGAAGGAGTTGCGCTTGGCGAGGTCGAGCTGCGGCCCGTGCCGGTTCGTCATCTCCTGGACCACGTCGGTCATGTCCAGCATCGCCGGGCCGTACTGGGCGACCGGCACGATGTGCTCGATCAGGTCGTGCCCCTGGCCGGCGCTGATCTCCGCCGCGATCGCCGCGGGTACGTCAGCGGTATTGATGTGATCGACCGTCGTGGTGACGCCGTTGGCCGTGCCCCACTCCTTGACGAAGTTGTCGAACCAGGTGTCGTAAGTGGGAACGAAGTGGCTCCACTGCAGGATCTTGAGCTCGGTGCCGCTGATGTTGACCGTCGGCGTCTGGAACGTCGTCGCTCGGGCCTTCAGTTGCGGGCC
>JALYMD010000288.1 GCA_030773875.1 Chloroflexota bacterium
TGGAGCTCCTCCAGGCGCACCCTCGGTTGAGTGGCGCCGATCTGGCTGCGAGGCTAGAGGTGGACCGGCGCACGGTTCGCCGCTACGTCACGATGCTGCAGGATCTCGGTATCCCGGTGGAAGCCGAGCGCGGCCGCCACGGCGGCTACCGGCTCCGGCCTGGGTTCAAGCTGCCGCCGATGGTCTTCACGGACGATGAGGCGTTAGCGCTCACGATCGGCCTCTTGATGGCCCGGCGCCTCGGACTTCCCGGCGCGGCACCGGCCGTCGAGGGGGCTCTTGCGAAGGTGGACCGGGTCTTGCCCCCAACCGTGCGGCGACAGGTCGACGCAGTGCGTGAAACGCTGGTCACCGACCTGGCACCGGCCTCCGCGATCCCGTCGGGCGCGATGGTCTCCACCATTGGGGAAGCTGTCCGCGCGAGACGGCGGGTCCGGCTCCGTTACGCCTCCTGGCGGGGGGAGGAGACCGACCGGGATTTCGACCCGTACGGGCTGGTCTATCTCTCGAGCCGGTGGTTCACGGTAGGGCACTGTTACCTGAGGCAGGATCTCAGGGTCTTCCGCCTGGATCGCGTCCTCGATGCCACCCTCTGCCCCGAAGGGTTCGATCCTCCCCCCGAGTTCGATGCGCTGGCGTATGTCACCCGCTCCCTTGCCAGCACACCGGCTGCCTGGTCGGTGGAGGTCCGGCTGGAGACGACGCTAGCGGAGGCTCAGGCCGCGGTGCCCCTTGATCTGGCCACGTTAGAGGAAGACGACGCCGGCGTGCTTCTCCGCTCCTCGGTCGGCGACCTGGACTGGTTTGCGCACCGCCTCCTCGCCTTCGGCTTCCCCTTCACCGTGCAGGGCCCCGTCGAGTTGCGTGATGCGCTTGCCCGGCTGGCCGCAAGGGCGGCAGCGGCCGTTCGATTCCTGCCGGGTCCGGAGTAGGGAGGAAGACCGGAAGGTTCGGGGGCGGGTTCCTGGACAGTGCCTTGCCGAAAGGTCGAGCGCATCGCCTGATCGGCCGGTGAGGGGGTGCTATCCCTGGGTCAGCGTGGCGGAGCCCCGGTCCTCCCTTTCCATAAGAGGAGTCTTACCTACACCGCTTCCCATCCCCGCGATAGCCCATGCCTGCTTGGCGTCTCCCGTGGCACAACCTCTGCAGCGCGGAGGTGCGGCTCGCCCTGGCGGATCCACTTCACCATGGGCAGGACGGCTGGCCGCAGCTGGAGATCCGTGATCCGCGTGGCGCCCTTCAGCGTTTCCCCTCGTTGCCGCAGCGGGATCGGCATAAGGAGGGCCCGACAGGCAGACCATTGCTTGACGCCCCGTGCTATCTCCAGCAGGGCAGGGAAAGAGCTTGGAGGTAGCAAACCCGGCGAACGCGACGAGCACCCGGCATGGATGGGCATCGGCATCTCCACAGCGCGGACCAGACGGTGGATTCATCGGGAGGACAAGACGGATGGCGATAGGACAGGCCCAGAGGGGGTTGGAGAACGGAAAGGGCCAGCGGTTGGCCCGCGCCTTGGGGTGGTTCAGCCATGGCCTCGGGCTCGCTCAGCTCATCGCGCCCTCGGATGTGGCACGACTCATCGGGATCAAGGACGATGACGACAACCGAGCCCTGCTCCGGGCCATCGGGGTGCGCGAGATCGTTCCCGGCCTTGGAATCCTCGTGCGACCGCGGCCGGTTGGATGGCTCTGGGCGCGGCTTGCCGGGGACGCGATGGACCTGGCACTCCTGGGATCTGCCCTTACCTCCAAGAACGTGAGGAGGGATCGGGTTGCGGCGGCGACGGCTGCTGTCGTCGGGGTGACGGCGCTGGACGTGTTCTGCGCCACCCGGCTTCGTTCCGGTCGTGGAGCGGCGGAGGAGACGGCGCCGCAGGATGACACCCGGGGCGTAGAGAAGGCCATCACCGTCAACCGTCCTCCCGAGGAGGTCTACGCGCTCTGGCGTGACTTTGAGAATCTGCCGCGCTTCATGCTCCACCTCGAATCGGTGGAGGTGATGGGTGACGGGCGGTCGCACTGGAAGGCAAAAGCACCGGCCGGCAGGACGGTCGAGTGGGACGCTGAGATCGTTGACGACCGGCCGAATGAGTTGATCGCCTGGCGGTCGCTTGAAGGCTCGGGCGTGCAGAACAGCGGGTCGGTCCGCTTCAACCCCGCGCCGGGCGGGCGCGGTACGGAGGTGAGGGTCAAGCTCCAGTACGACCCGCCGGCCGGCGCGGTTGGTGTGACCGTCGCCAAACTCTTCGGCGAGGAGCCTAATCAGCAACTACGAGAGGACGTGTTTCGCTTCAAGCAGGTCCTGGAGACCGGCGAGGTTGTCCGCTCGGAGGGAAGCCTCGACGGTGCGCGGCTACGGCAGCGTCCGGCGCAGCCTCCAGAGAATGCGATCGTCCCGTAAAACCATGAGATACGGTCGGGCGGGTTCTCATCGACAGCCGCCCGGTTCGCCTAACGCTTTGAGGGGGAAGTGATGAAGGCCACCTGCTGGATGGGTAGAAACACGGTGCAGGTACAAGAGGTGCCTGACCCAAAAATTCTGAACGCGCGCGACGCGATCGTGCAGATCAGTTCCACAGCAATCTGCGGCTCCGACCTCCACCTCGTCGATGGCTACGTGCCTTCCATGGTGAAAGGGGACATCCTGGGCCACGAGTTCATGGGCGAGGTCGTCGAGGTTGGGAAGGGCGTCAACAACCTGAAGATCGGGGACCGGGTCGTTGTCCCGTTCTCAATCGCCTGCGGTGCCTGCACCGCCTGTCAGAACGAGGCTTATTCGCTCTGCGAGAACTCCAACCCCAATGCCTGGATGGCCGAGGAACTCTGGGGGCATTCGACGGCCGGCATCTTCGGCTACTCCCACCTGACGGGCGGCTACGCGGGGGGCCAGGCCGAATACGCCCGGGTCCCGTTCGCCGACGTGGGTCCACTCAAGGTGCCGGACGGGATGACGGACGAGCAGGCGCTTTTCCTCTCCGACATCCTGCCAACGGGGTACATGGGGGCCGAGATGTGCGACATCCGGCCGGGCGACATCGTTGCCGTTTGGGGGGCAGGTCCCGTCGGTCAGTTCGCCATCGTGAGCGCCTTCCTGCTGGGTGCTGAGCGGGTCATCGCGATCGATCGTTTCCCGTACCGTCTCCAGATGGCGCGCGAGAAAGCCGGTGCGGAGACGATCAATTACGAGGAGACCGACGTCCTTGACGCGCTGAAGGAGATGACCGGTGGCCGCGGTCCGGACGCCTGCATCGACGCCGTCGGCCTGGAGGCGCACGGGCACGGCGCTGCCTACGCCTACGACCGCGTGAAGCAAGCGGCGAAGCTGGAGACGGACCGCCTGACCGCCCTGCGGCAGGCGATCATGGCGTGTCGCAACGGTGGCACCGTCTCCATCGTTGGCGTCTACGGCGGGTTCGTCGACAAGTTCCCGATCGGCTCGGTGATGAATCGCTCGTTGACGATCAAGGCCGGTCAGACGCACGTGCACCGCTACATGCGCCCGCTCTTGGAGCGGATTCAAAACGGGGAGATCGACCCCACCTTCATCATCACGCACACGCTGCCGCTGGAGCAGGCCCCTCACGGGTACGAGCTTTTCAAGCACAAGCAGGACAACTGCGAGAAGGTCGTGCTGAAGGCGTAGGAGCGGTCGAGGACGGCCGGGTCGGTGGTTGTGGCCGTCGCCTGACCGGCTATGGGCAATCGGCTGACTGAGCAACGGATCACTCCGCGGAGAGCATCAAGCCTGGATTCGCGCGTCAAGCAACCTGTCGAAGGCGTCGTCGGGGAGGTCGTCGAGGGACGCGACCGTCAGGTCGGCTGGCAGGCCCCCGTGCGCCGCGCCCACGCCGACGGTGCGCATGCCGGCCCGCCGGCCAGCCTCGACGCCGGCCGGCGCGTCCTCGACCACCACGCACCGCGCCGGTGGGACCAACAGCCGGGATGCCGCGACGAGAAAAACCTCCGGGTCCGGCTTTCCGTGCTGGACATCCTCGTCGGCGGCGAACGCCGCGAAGTAGTCCCTGATGCCGAGCGCTTCCAGGAGCGCCTCGATGTTGGCTTTGGGTGCTGACGAGGCGACGGCCTGACGCCATCCATCCGCACGGAGGCGGTCCAGCCAACGGCGAACCCCGGGCAGAAGTTCGATTCCGCCTGCCAGCACCAACTCCCGGTACCGCGCCTCCTTCGCCCCCGCGATGCGCGCGACCTCGTGGTCCGGGAACGCCGCTCCGAACAGGTCCCGCAGCACGGCATCGTTGCGGCGGCCGAAGGTGGACGCGAACCGTTCGCGGGTCATCTCCTGCCCTTCGGCCGCGAGGATCTCCTTCCACGTCAGCCAGTGATACTCGGCGGAGTCGAGCAGGGTGCCGTCCATGTCCCAAAGCACGGCTCGAGGTTGGGGTGGGCTCGCGTTGTCGCCGGCCCGGGGCGTCGGGGGCGATGGACTTGGCCAGGACGCACCCGAGATGGATGATCCCCATAGGTGCCGTCCATCGCCCCGGTCCATGCTAGATCAGCACCTCGTTCACCGATTCGACGATCGCCCCGGCCAGCGCCCGGACCTCGTCCTCCTGGATCGTGAGGGGCGGGGTGATCGCGATGCCGTCGTTGGAGCAACGGACGATGACGCCCCGCTCTCTCGTCGCCGCCTGCAGCCGGCCGCCGACGTTCTGGGCCGGGTCGAACTTGGCCTTGGTCTCCCGATCCGCAACCACCTCGACGATCAGCATGCAGCCCTTTCCGCGGACCTCGCCGACGTGTGGCTGCTCCGCGAGCCCGCCGCGCAGCTCGTCGAGCAGCAGCCCGCCCGATCGCCCCGCGTTCTCCGGCAGTTGCTCCTCCTCGATAATCTGAAGATTGCGGAGGGCAACGGCGCAGGCGACAGGGTGGCCGGAGTAGGTAAAGCCATGCATGAACATTTGGTTCGGCTCGGCCATCGTCGCGAAGACCTCGTCGGAGACGCCAACTCCGCCCAGAGGGATGTAGCCGGAGGTGATTCCCTTTGCGAAGGAGACGATGTCCGGTGTTACCCCGTACTGCTGCATGCCGAACATCGTGCCGGTGCGACCGAAGCCGGTAATCACCTCGTCAAACAGCAACAGGATGTTGTGCCGACGCAGTGTCTCGGCGATGGGCCGCCAGTAACTCTCCGGCGGGACGACCACGCCGCCCGCTCCCTGGACCGGCTCGCCGATGAACGCGGCGATGGTCTCCGCGCCCTCCCGGGCGATCGTCTCTTCGAGCTCCGCCACAAGGGTGGCGACGAACTCCTCCTCCGTCATGCCCTCGCCATGCCGGTAGGCGTAGGGCGGGGTGAGGTGGACGAATCCCGGGGCGATCGGACCGAAGCCCTGCCAGTAGGCAGGGATGCCGGTCGCCGCCAGCGCGCCCATGGCGATGCCGTGGTAGGCCATCTTCCGGGAGAGAACCTTGATCTTCTCCGGCTTGCCCTTCAGGTGCCAGTAGTAGCGGGCGATCTTGAGCGCCGTCTCGTTGGACTCGGCTCCGCCGGAGGTGAAGTTGAAGTGGTTGATCGAGTCCGGGAACATCTCCCCGAGCCGCGCCGCTAGTTCGATCACCGGCGGAGTGGCGAGCCCGAAGAACGTCGGGGTGAACTCCATCTCCTCCGCTTGCGCGGCCATCGCCTCGGCCAGCTCCCGCCGGCCGTGCCCGACATTCACGTTCCAGAGGCCGGCGAAGCCGTCGATGTAGCGGTTGCCGTCCGTGTCCCAGATGTACACCCCCTCGCCGCGGGCGATGACCAGCGGCCCCTCCTTCTGAAGCTGGTGGAGGTTGGAAACGGAATGGAGCAGATGGGCTTTGTCCTTCGCGACCAGATCGGCAGTGTTCCAGGCCCCGGTTCGGCTCGGCGACAGCACCATGGGTTCACGTCCTCCCCTCAACACAGTCCTCGCAACACGTCGCGTTCATGTCATTGTCATGGAGCGTCGCGTCTCCGTCCATCACCAATGGCTCCCGGTTCGTCTCGGCGCGGGCATCGTCCCCTCAAGCCCGTTGCGGCTCAATCGGCGGCGCCGGCCGGCTCAGTTGCTCAGCCGCGTATACTCAACGGGAAGCACCGAACCTGTTAAGGAGGATTCCGCCCGCATGACTGCCCCCGAGAACCTTGTCCCATCGTCAAATCCCGCCCAGGAGGGGCCGGTGCGCGTCCGATTCGCGCCAAGCCCAACCGGGTCTCTGCACGTCGGGGGCGGACGGACCGCGCTCTTCAACTGGCTCTTCGCTCATGGGGAGGCGCGGCGGCAGGGGAAGGACGGCGCCTTCGTGCTGCGGATCGAGGACACCGACCAGAAGCGCTTCGTCCAGGACGCGACCCAGGGCATTTTCGATGCGCTCGGCTGGTTCGGCCTGACCTGGGACGAGGGCCCGGACCGCGGCGGCCCTTACGGCCCGTACACGCAGAGCGAGCGCACCGCCCTCTATCGCGAGCACGCGGATCGCCTGATCGAGCAAGGCCAGGCCTATCGCTGCTTCTGCTCACCCGATCGCCTGGAGCGGGTGCGGGAGGAGCAGCGGGCTCGCAAGCAGCCGCCCGGCTACGACCGCCACTGCCGGAACCTTTCCGCCACCGAGGTGGAGGAGAACCTCACGGCCGGCAAGTCCTTCGTGGTCCGCTTCGCGACGCCCCTGGAAGGCGAGACGCGCATCGTGGATCTGCTGCGCGGCGAGATCGTCTACCAGAACGGGAACCTGGAAG
>JALYMD010000289.1 GCA_030773875.1 Chloroflexota bacterium
GCGCTGCTCTCGGCGCTCAGCAACTCCTGGTACGCCACCCTCGCCGGCCCGATCGGTCGCGGTAGGCCCGGCTTGACCGCCGCCGCTTACAGCCTGCCCGTCACCGCCGCTTGCTTCCTCGTCTACCTCGCTGCCCGAGGCGGCCCCAGTGGCGGCATCGGCGGTGTCGGTTGGCTTGCTTGCCTGGGGGTTGGTGCGCTCGCCGGGCTCTCCGTCTGTGCCGTCCTGACCGGCATCGCCCGGATCGGTTCCAGCCAGACCGCCATCGTCTCCACCAGCGAGCCCGCCATCGCCGTGCTCCTCGGCGCCTTGGTCCTTGGCGAGTCGGTAAAGTCCATCACTCTCCTCGGCGGCGCCTGCATCGCCGCCGCGATTGTTCTCCTCAGCCGGGCAGCGCCAGCGACACCCTGAAGCCTTGTCATCGGCCTTCTGGCAGTCCTCGTGTGGTCGAAGAGGGGCGATCTCCTCACGCGCACCCATCGCAGAGGACACGCGCCTCGACGCCGCGGTGGCACAGCCTGTCGGCGACGGGCGGTGCCTCCGTTTTACGGAATCCGGTAGATCGCCTGGTCCTCCGTGACCGCCTACCCGTGCTCAGCCCCGAAGTGGCTGCCGGGGGTATGCCTGGGGATCCATCCCCGCGCACGCCGACGCCGAAAAGAAGGCCTCCTATTCAGACGGATTCGGTATCACTCGTCGCGCCCGCTCCGGCGTTGGCAGGGTGACACGCTACCGTTACGCTCCGCTGACCTCGATCGTCGCCACCGTCCCGCTGTCGAGATCACAGACGCGGATCGCGTGGTTGTTGGTGTCGGCGACGTAGATCCGGCGGCCGGCGACGCTGAGGCCCCCTGGCTCCCAGAACCGCGCCTGACTTCCGGCGCCGTCCTCCAACCCCGGCTCGCCGCTCCCGAAGCAGGAAACGATGGTCCGGGTTGCTGGGTCCAGGCGCTTGATCTTGTGGTTGTATGCGTCCGCCACGTAGACCGCGCTGCCGCCGTTCTCCCGGATCGCGCTCACCCCGAGGACGTGCTGCAGCCGCGCTTGATCCCCGGTGCCGTCGATGTCCCCGAAGTCGAACAGCCCGCGCCCGACCAGGCGCCGGACCCGATCGGCCGCCGGGTCGACGCGACGCACGGAGCTGGTCTCGCTGTCCGCAACATAGAGCAGGCCGTCCAGCTCCGTTAGCCCGCTCGGCTGAGCGAACGTCGCCTCGGCCAGCGGCCCATCGTGGATCGACTCCGCACCCGTGCCTGCCACCGGCGCCACGTGCCCCGAGGGGATGTTCAGCGCCCAGAGTTGGTGCGTCCCCGCCATCGCGATCCATAGCTGGTCCCCGACCAGGGTCAGATCCCAGGGCGACGAGAGCGCCGTCTCCTGTGCCGGTCCACCGCGCCGCTGGTAGGTCTGCTCTCCGGTCCCAGCGATCGTGCTGATTCGACCGTCCGCAAGGTCCACGGCGCGGATCGCGTGGTTCTCGGTGTCCGCCACGTACAGGATCTGCCCGCTGCCATCCAGCGCCAGCCCTTGCGGCGCCCGGAACCGCGCCGTCTCCGCCGGGCCGTCCTCCAGCCCGGCCTCGCCCGATCCCAGTACCCGGGTTATGCGACCGTTCAGATCGGTGATGAGTACCCGGTGGTGGCCGGTGTCAGCGACGAAGAGGCGACTACGGTCCGCATCGGCGAGTACCTTGGCGGGGAACCGCAGCACCTCGCTTGGCTCCGGTAGCGCCGCGAGCGGCACCGGTCGCCGGTCGATCGCGCCCTCCGCGTCGAACCGGGCAATCGCGTCGGCGAGCACCTCCCGGACCGGTTCGAGTGGAAACTCCCCCTCATGCTTGCCGAAGACTCTGCCGAGCGGATCCACGAACATCAGGGTCGGCCAGGCCCGGACGGTGTAGCCCTGCCAGACTGCGAAGTCGGCATCGTTGACGACCGGGTGGTGCAGCTCGAGCCGCTGGATGGCCGCGCGCAAGTTGGCCGACACCTTCTCGGCCGGGAACTTGGCGGAGTGGACTCCGATCACGACCAGCTCGTCGGCGAACTCGTGCTCCAACTCCCGCAACTGCGGGAGGATGTGGATGCAGTTGATTCAGCAATAGGTCCAGAAGTCCAGGATCACCAGCTTGCCGCGCAGGTCCTTCATGGAGAGCGGCGCGGAGTTGAACCATTCCAGCCCGGCCGGGAACTCGGGGGCACGCACGCTGCCGGCGTAGGGGTTGACCATGGTCCTCTGCCTTCTCTCTTCAACGTTCCGCCACCCGCCGCCAGGGTGCGAGCCCAGATGCTGCGGTGCGTCGCGATGCCCAAGGGGCGACGACGAGCCGCCTCGTCCGGAGTCTATCGCACCCCCCTGAGCCGTTGGCGCACCTGGGCATCGTGACGGGATTCACGGGGAACGGCGTGGCGCACCGTCCCGGATGTAGAATGGCCGTCATCCGGGTTCGGAATGGGCTTCCTCGCGTGGCCCGCCGCGACCGCGATTCCCGGCGTCGGCCGCTCGTTGCCGAGCCCGGCGGTCGCCTACCTGGAGCCAGACCGCTCGTGGAAACCAGCCCGCTCGTAAAGTGAGGCCCGATGACCCGGCTCTACCGCCTCGCCGTCGCCAGTGTCCTCAGCACCTTCGCCCTCATCGTCTTCGGCAACGTCACCCGGGTCAGCGATTCCGGCATGGGCTGCGCCGACGACTGGCCCCGCTGTCAGGGCAAGTGGTACCCGCCGCTGGAACTGCAGCCGATCATCGAGTACACCCACCGTACCATCGCCGCCTACCTCGGTCTCCTCGTTCTCGTCGTGGCGGTCGGAACCCTGCTGGCCCGGAGCACCCGCAAGCGGACGAAGGTGACCGCCTGGACAGCGTTCGGTCTCGTGATCTTCCAGGCCCTGCTCGGCGCAGTCACCGTCTGGCGGGAGCTGCCGGCCGATGTCGTCACCGCCCACCTCGGCACCGCCGAGCTGTTCTTCGGCCTCACCCTGCTGACGGCCTACTTCGTCGCGGTGGACCGGGGCGCGCCTCGCTGGCTCGTCCGCGCCGGGGATGCTCCCGGCATGCCGCGGGATCGGACCTTCCTGCGCGTCGCCCAGGCCGGCGCCCTGGTCATCTTCCTGCTGATCCTCTCGGGTGGCGCCACGAGCACCACGGGTGCGGCGCTGGCCTGCGACCAATGGCCCCTTTGCCGGAGCGGTCAGGTCCTGCCAGACCAGACCTCCCGCTTCACCTGGATTCATCTCGGCCACCGCGCCGTTGCCGTGATCGGGATCCTCGCCGTGGCCGGGGTCACGCTGGCGGCCCTACGCCGTCCTATCGCGGCGGAAGTGCGACGTCTCGCCTGGATCGCCTGCGGCCTGATCGGCGTCCAATCCCTCATCGGCGCCGCCTACGTGATCAGCTTTGGCGACGCCTGGCTCAGCTCGCTCCACCTGGCGGTCGCCACCCTGCTCTGGGCGACGATGGTCGGGATCGTGGTCGTGGCTCGACGGACATGGGAAGAGGAACCGGGCGTCCTCGACGTCAGCTCACCCACTCGCCGCCCGGTCGGCGGCGGAACCGTTTCGATGCCCAGTCAGCCCGTGCTCCAGATGAGCGCCCAGCCGGCACCCACCGCCTCGGGCACGCAAGCCCTTCGCCTAAATGGCTCCGGCACCGGTGCAGGCGTGGCCTTCGCCGCCGCCTACCCGCGCGTTACCCTCCCGTTGCCGGACCTGCGCCGGGCCGGTGCGGTCGCCTCGGATTACGTCGCTCTCACCAAGCCGGGAATCCTGACCCTCCTACTGGTGACCACCCTCGGGGCGATGCTGGTTGCTGCGGAGGGAATACCGCCCTTCGGCCTGGTCCTCGCCACGCTGATCGGCGGGGCGCTGGCGGCCGGCGGGGCGAACGCGCTCAACTGCTATCTGGACCGGGACATCGACGCGATCATGCCGCGCACGAGCCGTCGGGCGACGGCCGCCGGTCGGATCAGCCCACAGGCCGCGCTCACCTTTGGCGTCACGTTGACCGCCGTCGCCACCTTGGAGTTGGGACTCCTCGTCAACTGGCTTGCCGCCGGGTTGGCCCTCGCCGGCAACCTCTACTACGTCTTCGTCTATACCAAGTGGCTCAAGCGAACCACGCCCCAGAACATCGTGATCGGCGGTGCGGCCGGGGCGGTCCCGCCGCTGGTCGGGTGGGCGGCGGCCACTGGCGGGCTCTCCCCGGCGGCCTGGGTCTTCTTCGCGGTGATCTTCTACTGGACGCCGCCCCACTTCTGGTCGCTGGCGCTGCTCAAGCAGGGGGAGTACGGCCGCGTCTGCATCCCGATGCTGCCGGTCGTTGCCGGGGAGCAGGAGACCCGGCGCCAGATCGTGCTCTACTCCGTGCTGCTGGCGGCGGTGGCGCTTCTGCTGGTGCCGCTCGGGCTTGGCTGGCTCTACCTGATCGCCACGCTGGCCCTGAACGGCGCCTTCCTAGGCATGGCCGTCCGGCTCTACCGGGCGCCCAGCAAGCGCCTGGCCCGGCACCTGTTCATGTTCTCCCTCTGGTACCTCGCCCTCATCTTCGCCGCCGCCGTCGCCGATCGGCTCATCCTGGCGTAGCACCGGGCTGGCTATTTGATGAATCGCCACATTGTTCCCCGCTCGGATCAATGCCTGCCGCCGGTCCCCAGGCCCTAACGTTGCTGGTTAGGTGATGAACGAGGACTCCTCACTCCATGCCCAACCTCGACCCTGCCGACCTCGTCGCCTTTCTCCGCTCCCTGCGCGCCATCCGCGAGTTCCGCCCGGATCCGATCCCCCAACAGGTTGTGGATGACATCCTGGAGGTTGGTCGGTGGTCCGGCAGCGCGGTCAATCGTCAGCCGTGGGAGTTCGTCGTCATCCGGAGCCGGGGAACTCTAGACGCGTTGGCGGGGATCGATGGGTCCGCGGGGCATCTCGCCGGCGCTTCTCTCGGGATCGTGCTGGTCATGGCCGGAAAGAACGTGACCCAGGAGACCTACGACGAGGGGCGGCTCAGTGAGCGGATGATGCTCGCCGCCGCCGCGCACGGCGTGGGCTCCAGCATCGGTTGGTTCCGTTCGAGTGGAGCCGAGCGGGTGAAGGACCTCCTGGGCATTTCCGCGGAGCGCACCGTCCGCACCGCCCTCTCCTTCGGTTACCCGGACGAGGCCGCCCGGTCCGCGAGGCCGAAGCGTGACCAAGCCCGCAAGCCCCTCGCCCAGTTGGTCCACGACGAGCGGTACGCCTAGCGGACGGGTCTCGACGGCAAGCGCGTGTCCGCCGACACGGTCGTGGCCAAGCCGGCGCCCCTGCACCAGGACCGCCCGGTTGCGTACACTATCGCGAGCACAGCCGACGGCCTAGCGGTCTGATTGGCCGGGCGCGGCGCTGGGGATGGCGGGGAGGGGCGGCTAAAGCCGCCAACTGACGAGGAGCGCGAGGCGGCGTGGATCTGATTTCCCAAATCTTTAGCATCATCGTGATTGACCTGGTCCTCTCTGGGGACAACGCGGTCGTGATCGGGATGGCGGCGCGGGGGCTCTCGCCGGTAAACCGTCGGCGGGCGATCATCTTCGGCGGGGCTGGCGCCATCGGCCTCCGCATCCTGTTCACCGCCATGGCAGCCCTTCTGCTTGGGGTTCCCTACCTCCAAGCCGCTGGCGGTGTGCTTCTGCTCTGGATTGCCTACAAACTTGTCAAGCCGCATGACCACGAGGCCCACGTCAGCGAGGCGGATACCCTCAGTCAGGCGATTCGAACCATCATCCTGGCTGACGTGGTGATGAGCCTCGATAACATCCTCGCCGTCGGTGGCGCCGCCCACGGTAACCTCTGGCTGCTGCTCTTTGGCCTGGCGCTCTCGATTCCGATCATCCTGTTCGGCAGCGAGATCGTTGCTCGGCTCTTAGGGCGGTATCCGATCCTCGTCTACGTCGGCGCCGTCGTCCTCATCCTCACAGCGGTGGGGATGATCCTGGAAGACAAGTTGATCCACAACGTCTACGAGGCATCGGCCATGGAGACGACGCTCCTCTCCGCCGTCGCTGCCGCAGTGGTGATCCTGCTCGGACGCCGCCATCGGGGAGGGCGGCTGGAACCTCTCGCGTAACTCTCCCGACCTTGTCGTCCCGGGCCGCTTGCTAATTGTAGCTAAAGCAACAAAATGCGCGGGTGATTGATAGTCTTGGCATGAATCCACTCGGGAGATCCCGGCGTAGATAGGGATGAGAGTGTCGCCCCAACCAACCCGATGCTCTCTCCCCGAACATGTGGAGCGCCGCACACGCTCCACACCCCTCCCTTCCCGCACGGGCCCGGCCGCAAGGCCGGGTCCGTGTTTTTAAGGTTGACAGGGTTGATGCCCATCGAACCTCGATCCGTGCCAAATGCCGCCACCTTCTGATGCCCCATGTCCCTGCCTCGTACGCCGGGGTCCCAGCCAAGCCTTCTCCAGCCTGCCCACCGTGGAGGCCAGTTCCCAGCCAATGCGGGACGACCCCGGTCGGGCCACTCCAGCCGCTCTTCCAATACCATCTGCCTCTTCTGGCTACTTGCAGTGCCATGGAGCCGGTGCTACGATGCGCTCCGGGTGTGTCCGTACACCTTCATATGGGGGCAGATGCACGATGCAGGCGCAACAGCTCTGGCAGGCGGTGTTGGGCGACATGGAGGTTCGCCTTACCAAGAACGCCTTCGACCACTGGCTGCGCCACACCAGCATCGTCGGCTTTCAAGATGATGTTGCCACCGTCGCCGCGGCCAACGCCTTCAGCGCGTCCACCCTTCAGGCTCGCTACGCCGGCCAGATCGAGCGCGCCGTCTCCGACATCGTCGGCCGCCCGATTCGGGTCCAGTTCACCGTCCGAGGGGCCGCAGCTCCCGATCCTATCGACGCCGACGAGGAGGACCAGGCAGAGACGGACTCCTCTCCCCAGGCCCGGGAGACCGCTGCTCTACTCGCGGCCGGTGCCCGCTCCCTTTTTGGCGACCAGACACCGGCCCCTGCCGAGCCCCGAGGACACGGCCGCCCCCCGGCGCCACGCTCCCGGTCCGCCCCCGTCACGGTCCGCCGTGACGAAGGAGTGGCAGCTACAGTTCGCCGCGCCCCAGGACCCAGCAAGCAACTCGCCTTGGCCGCTGCCCCGACCCACGGTCTCAACCCGCGCTACGTCTACGAGAGCTACGTTGTGGGCTCGTCCAACCGGTTTGCCCACGCCGCCTCCCTCTCCGTTGCGGAGCATCCCGGCGGCAAGTTCAACCCGTTCTTCGTCCACGGCGGGGTCGGTCTTGGCAAGACCCACCTGCTCCACGCTGTGGGCCACCGGGCCCTGGAGATCGATCCGGACCTGACCATCGCCTACGTCTCGTCCGAGAAGTTCACCAACGACCTGATCAACGCGATCCGCGCCCAGCGAATGGAAGAGTTCCGCGCCCGCTACCGCACCATCGACATCCTGATGATCGACGACATCCAGTTCATCGCGGGCAAGGAGAGTACGCAGGAAGAGTTCTTCCATACCTTTAATGCGCTCTACCAGAGCGGCAAGCAGGTCATCATCACCAGCGACAAGCCGCCCAAGTCCATCTCTGCTCTGGAGGATCGGCTCCGTTCCCGCTTCGAGGGTGGTCTAATTGCCGACGTTCAGTTTCCCGACTACGAGATGCGCACCGCCATCCTCCGCACCAAGGGCGAGGAGTTGGGAGCCGCCGTCCCGGCCGACGTAGTGGAGTACGTCGCCCAGAAGGACCAGACCAACATCCGCGAGTTGGAGGGGGCGCTGAACAAGATCCTGGCTCTCTCCCAGATCACCGACCGCCCGCTCACCCTGCAACTTGCGATGGAGGCCCTGACCGACGCCGCCATCGGCGCCCGCCGTGCCAAGACGACCCCGGCCGGGGTCGTCGATGCCGTCGCCGCCTACTACGGCGTGGCGCTCAAGGATCTCAAAGGCCGGGGCCGGACCAAGGAGATCGTGCTTCCCCGCCAGGTCGCGATGTACCTGGTGCGCGAGGAGACCGGTGCCTCTCTCGTCGATATCGGTCGCGAGTTGGGTGATCGAGACCACACCACCGTGATGCACGGCATCGAGAAGATCGAGCGCGAGTTGACGACGGACACCACCCTCCGCTCCCAGCTCATGGCCATCCGCGAAGCGCTCTTCTCCCAGTCCGGGGCGTAGCCGACCCTTCCCTGTGGCATCCTTCCCTTGAGCGCCCAACCGGCGGCGCCTGGTCAGCAGGACGAGGGTAGGGCAAGACGATGGTGGAGCAGGTGCGGAGTGGGCTGGACCTGGACGGGCAAGAGGACGAGGTCGAGTCAGACGATCTCGCCAAGACCGTGCTTGCCTTCATCGAGATTCCCCGCGGCAGCCGCAACAAGTACGAGTTGGACCACGCTACTGGCCGGCTGCGGCTCGACCGCGTGCTTTACAGCTCTGTCCATTACCCCACCGACTACGGATTTATCCCGGACACCTTGGCGGAAGACGGGGATCCGCTCGACGTGCTCGTCCTCGTTCAGGAGCCGACCTTCCCGGGGTGCCTGGTTCCGGCCCGGCCCGTCGGCGGCCTTGATATGGCCGATGAGAAGGGGGCCGACTTTAAGGTCCTGGCCGTGCCGGTCGGCGACCCCCGCTACGCCCACGTGCAGACCCTTGCTGAGTTGGGCGACCACTGGCTGCGGGAGATCGAGACCTTCTTCGCAACCTACAAACTGCTTGAGCACAAGACGACTGAGGTCCTGGGCTGGCACGATGCGGCGGAGGCATGGGCTGAGATCGGACGCTGCCGTGATCGTTTCCGCGCCGGATCGGACTGAACGCTTCCGACCTGTTCAGCACGAACAAGGATCCGGGTCGCATCAAATGGTGCCTCGCGTTCGGCTGGCCACCCCGGGTTCGGATCGGCCTCGACCTGGGAAGCTTGACCATGCCAATGGACGATTGACAGCGGGACATCGGTCGCTAAACTGGCCCGACTGAATCGAGAGCGGGGTGCTCCGTAACCTGCTCCGCTCCCGGTCGCGGTTGGCGGCTGGATCGTCGGGTCCGGCTTGGTCACCGGGATCGCACGCCGGTGTGCGACTCGGCCCCCGCGGAGGTGGAGGGTGCGATGGCGACCCGATCCCCAATCGGCGCGAAGGGACGCAACAACGCTGATCCGGGTCATCCCCTTACGGGGATAGAGACCGCTGGCGGCGGACGCTGGCTCTCGATCAACGAAGCCTGCCGGTTCCTGGGGGTCGACCAGTCCACGCTCCGCCGCTGGAGTGACGCCGGCAAGGTTCCCGTCTTTCGCACTCCGGGGGGACACCGGCGCTACGCCGAGGACGATCTGCGGGCCCTCGTCGGCGATGGCCCGCGGCCGCAGGAACGGTCACGCGTCAGCCGCCAGGCCCTCACCGACCGTTCCCTCTCCGCCTACGAGGACAACTACATCCGGGGGGCGCGAGAGCGGCGTTGGTTCCAGGCCTACAGCGCGGCGACGCTGGAGGAGCATCGCCGTCTTGGCCGACGCCTCGTCGATCTCGCCGTTCGCTACGCCGCTGCCGCCCCAGCCGCCGGCGACCGGGCTTCGCTACTAGGGGAAGGGCAGCAGATCGGCGAGCACTATGGCCGCTCCGGCGCGATCGCCGGTCTGAGTGTTGGCGAAACAGTGGAAGCGTTCCTCTACTTCCGCTTCCCGGTGGTTCAGGCCGTGATGGGCATGATTGACGAGGAGGGACTGGCGGCCCGTCGGGCTGCTCGGCTCTTCGCCGAAATCGGCCACTTCATGGACCAAGTCCTGGTCGCCACCGTGCGCTCCCACGAGACTTCGACCGCGCGCGTCGCTAATGAGCGCGAACCGGCGTCCACGTCCCTCGCCCACGCCTAGAGTGTGTCCCCTCCGGCATCGTTGGGAGACTGGGAAGGCCGAAAACCGTTGGTCTTCCCCGGCCGATCGTGACCCAAATGGCGAGCGGCGACGTCCAGTAGGGTAAAGGCGAGCTCGTGCCCGATGTCGTCCCGATCGCGGTTCGCAAGCGCGACGGCGGTGACCCGATGACCGGCGAGGTCGCGAGCGTGAAACGCCGCCGTGCTGTAACCCGGGCCTCCGCCGCCATGACCGACTAGGTGTCCATGCTTCCAACCAGCACCGATGAAGATCCCGAGTCCGGAGGCGATCTGCCCAAGTGTGGGATGGGAGCCCACGGCTCCTCGTGGCACCACCATCTCCGCCAACGTTGCTGGACCGATGACATCTCCGTTGAACAACGCTTCCAGAAGGCGGGCGACATCCGCTGCGGTGGACACGGCAACCCCGTGCGAAACCCAGCCGGGATGGTAGCGCCGGCTGATGTCCTCCAACTCCCCGCTCTGGCTCAAGGAAGTGCTGTAGCCCGACGTGAGGACGCGCGCATCGTCGAGCGAATCGGCCACCGTGGTTTGCTGCAAATCCAGGGGACGAAAGAGGAGATTCGATAGGACATCGCGAAGAGGACGCCCAACAACCCGTTCGATGACCTGCCGCACTAATAGGAAACCGATGTTGGAGTACGCCCACCCTTCACCGGGCCGAAACAGGAGCCCGCGCGGCAGCGTGCGGGCCAGGAACGTCTCTGTGGTCCACGGGATCATCGGGTCTGCCTTTAGGTCATCGTGGTACTCCGGTATTCCGCCGTAGTCGGGCAAGCCGCTGGTATGGCTGAGGAGATGGAGGAGGGTGATCGGCGCATCGAGCGGGAGGTCAGGAAAGAAGGGCCCGATCGGTTGGTCAAGCCTGAGGCGTCCCTGTTCGACAAGGCGCAGCGTTGCCGCGGCAAGGAGCACCTTGGTCACGCTGTAGAGGTAGAACTGGGAATCGGACGCAAGCGGGTGAATCAGGTCGGGGCTGCGGGATCCAAGGCCCAACGAGGCCGTTCTCCCGTCGATCGTCAGCGCGACTGCGGCGCCCGGGACATCGGCTTTGGCAAGCACGGGGTGCACCGCCGCGGAGATATCGTGAATCAAGGGCATCTGCGTCGCCATGAGCGGTGGTTTACCACATCCCCGGTCGGGAGCGGCGAAGGAGGAGCGTCGGCATCGTGACCAGACGGTCCATCCCCGTTGTCCGTGCCTGCCGCGCGTCGCGTGGCGGCGCAGTGGACCAGGCCGTGTAGGAGAGACACGGCAGGGCGTCATCCAATAGCGTAAGGTTGACGTAGTACTTAGTGACGATCAGTGACAGCGCCGGACCATGCCCGATCGTGTGGCTTTGGGGCGCCGTTTGAACCTCCTTGGCGGGTACCGAACGAGCCTGCCTCCCCAGAACACCGGAAAGGACTCCTCATGAACGGCGCCCGCCGCCCGATCCGTCCCCTCTCAACCAG
>JALYMD010000290.1 GCA_030773875.1 Chloroflexota bacterium
AGGCCGGATCTGGTGCTCCTCGGTGGCGACTACGTCTCCGGCTCGCCCCGCTTCATCCCTGATGCGGCCAAGGCGCTTGGGAGCCTGGTAGCAGCGCCGCTCGGTGCGGTCGCTGTCCTCGGCAATCACGACCACTCGGTCGGCGCAGACCGCGTCGAGGAGGCCCTACAGGCTCAGGGCATCACCGTACTGCGAAACGGCGCTGCGGCCGCTAACTGGCACGGATCACGGCTGTGGATCGCTGGCCCGGAGGACTCATTACTTGGTCGGCCCGATCTCGCCGCAACCTTTGCGTCTATCCCCACAGGAGCTGCGACGCTGGCCCTTTGGCATGAGGCCCAGTTTGCCGAGCAAACCGCGGCCTGCGGGGCCTTCGCCCAACTTTCCGGGCATAGCCATGGCGGTCAGATCCGCTTCCCCGTCGTCGGTGCCCTTCCGGTTGCGCTGCCGCCTCACGGTCGCCGCCATGTGATGGGGCTGAATTGTGCTAATGGGATGCCCGTCTACACCTCCCGAGGGGTCGGCGTCTACCAGCCGCCAATGCGTCTCCTCTGCCCGCCTGAGGTCGTGCTCGTGACCCTTCGCAGCGGTCCCGGCTGAGTCGGCCGGGGGTGCAAGCTCCCTCGTGTCCGTCACCACCAGACGAGAGAGAACGGAACGTCCCCTGCCGGTTCTGACAGGGGACGTTCCGTTCAGGGTCAGCTTCCTCTGAAGCTAGCGCGGGACGTAGATCAAGAGATCCAGTCGGCGCGGGTCGTAGCCGATCACGAACTCCTGTGTCTCGGCATCAGCAAGGCCGTAGAAGGTGATAAAGCCGTTACCCGTCGCGCCTACCGGTTCGTAAATCTCGATCAGGATGTAGCGGCGTCCGTTCAGCGTGAGATCCGGGTGGATCCCGGCGGCCTCCGCCGCCTTCCGCAGCTCGGCTGTCGCCTCTCGGATCTCGCCCTCCGGCTCATATAGGGCGATCGTTGGATCGTCCTTGCCCTGCCGGGCGTAGATGACGGCCGGGGCGGGGTCGTCGGCTCGCTCGACGTACAGGACTACCGACACGCTGGAGTAGACGGATTGAACCAGCGTGCGCTGGATCACGTAGGACTGATCCTCCGATGAGATGACTCGCGGGTTGCCGGTAACCTGAAGCGTGACGTTGAAGGTCCGGATAGCCTCGTACCGGTAGTAGGTGACCTGGCTCTGCGCGCCGAAGACGCGAAGGTAGAGGACCTCGGCCTGCGGGTTCAGGTTGGTGGTCACCGCTTCAAACGGCCCGACGCACCCAATACGGCTTGGCTCGCCAACGGCCGCGGCATCTTCCACGCGAGCGAACGTGTAGGTGACCCCACCGAGCTGAATGCGACGTGGCAGGCGCTCCGGTAGGCCGGTGCCAAGCAGCGGACCCACGTCACCACTACACCGGGCCGGGACAGCGGTCGCCGCTGCCGGTCGCGGAGCTTGTGGCGGCAGTGTGGGGATGAAGACCGGCCCCTGTGGCTGCGGGGTCGGCGTTAGCGCGACCGGCGCCTGCGTTGCCTGTTGAGGCGCGCGAGTCGGCTGATCGGCTTGCGTCGCTGGCGGCTGCGTCTCCGGCACCAGAGTATTCGTCGGCGGCACCGGGGTGTTGGTCGAAGGGACGGCTGTATTCGTTGCTGGCACCGGGGTGTTCGTGGGCGGGACAGCAGTGTTGGTCGCTTGCACTGGGGTATTGGTAGACGGCACGGCAGTATTCGGCGGTGGGATTGGCGTGTTCGTCGGCGCCGGGGTGTTGGTCGGGGGTACTGGGGTATTCGTCGGCGGCACCGGGGTGTTGGTCGGAGGGACGGCTGTCGCGGTCGGTGTCTCGGTGGCCGGTACGGCCGTCGAGGTGGGGGCCTCGGTTGGAATCTCGGTGGCCGGTGCTGCAGCGCCCTCAGCGGTGAACAGGAGCAGGCGGCCGCCGGCCTGTACATAGAGCTGGGTATAGGTCCCGTCCTCTTGCTCTTCATCAGCAAAGACGGGGAACGCCGTCGCGCAGCCGACGCGGGCGAGGGTCGCCACGTCAGTCTGATCCGTCACGTCAGAGGCAAAGGTGAAGAGCTGGCCGCCAAAGAGGAGGGAGTCCTGAAGCGGGGCGGGGCGGCCCTCGGCATCCAATATGATGAACCGGAGGAGCCCGTTGGGGTCACTCAGGAAGAGCTCGGTGAAGGGCTGATCTCCCTGGGCGAAAATGGTGCGCTCTTGTGCCTGCCCCACCTCCTGAAGGACGTCCTCGGTGACATCGGTCTCCACGCCCGCGAAGGCGTAGGCGGCGTCACCAGCCGTTACCCGGCCCAAGTTCTGACTCTCGGCAAGACACGGATTGTCGGGTGAATCCAGGACCTCGGGGAGGTATCGAGCCAGCTCACCTTCATCGCGTGGCGGCACCGAGACGTAGATGCGATCGAAGGGCGACTGCTCGCCGCGGGCGTAGACGATAAACGGGCCGTCCTGGGCCACCCGGACGAGATCCTGCCGATCCAAGGCGACGAGACGATCAAACAGGTAGCGGACGTCACCGACAATCAGCTCCCTTGGCAAACCCTCGGGCTGGCCTCCGTCACCTTCGTCGGGAGCACCACCTGGCTGCACCGAGAGGTTGGTGGCTGGGGTGGTGTCGCCCTCCGGCTCAGCGGTTTCGACTGGCGCGGTTGCTTCGACCGTTTCCTCCGGCGTTGCCTCGTCGCCGTCCGGTGCCGTCGTCGCGGTCTCGTCGGCAGCAGCGGTGGTCTCCTCGGTGGCCGCCTGTTGATCGGCTTCCTCGTCGTCGGCCCGGGTTTCCCCACTCGTGACCGTGAAGCGGAGGTACTCACCGCCGACGTTGGCATAGACCTCGGTCAGGCTGCCGACCGTCTCGCCTTGAGGGGCGAGCAGAGGGAAGGGACCAACGCAGCCGATCTTGCTGAGAGCAGTCGGATCAACCTCCGCCGTCGCGTTGGCGGAGAAAGTCAGCGTCTGGGTGCCGAATGGAATGTCGCTGCTAAGCAGATCCGGAAGTCCGTTCTCGTTGACGGCGATGAATCGCTGCAAATCCTGGTCACCGCTAAGGAAGAGCTCGTCAAACGGTTGCTCACCTAGAGCGTAGATCGTCTCACCGCCGGCATCACCGACTTCTTGAAGTTGGTCGGCGGTGAAGTCAGGTTCGGGACCGGCAAAGGCATAGGTGGTATCCCCGGCGTTGACGGTGCCGAGATCGCCGTCCTCGGCTGGACAGGCTTCGTCCGGGCTATCGATGCGGGCCGGCAAGTACCGCGGGAGCTCGTCCTCTGACCGGTTGGGCACGGAAACGTAGAGCTGATCAAACGGTCCTTGCTCGTCCCGGGCGAAATACTGGGTCGACCGGTCCTGCCCGACACGGGTGAGCTCTTGGCGGCTAATCGGGACGAGACGGTCGAACAGGTACTGCTGGTCCTCTAATATGACGAAGTTTGGGTATTCGTTGGGCCGACCGCGATCGAGGTCGGCGGCTTCCGGGCTTTCCTGAGCTTGCTGGTTGGCCTCCTGACCTTGACCGTTGCCGTTTCCTTGGCCGTTGCCCTCTCCTTGGTCCTGCCCCTGTCCCGTGCCTTCCTGGGCGAGGGCCGTGATCGGTACAGAACGACCAAGCAGCGATGCTGATAAGGCACACAGAAGCGCCAGAACCCCGAGAACGTGAATGAGCCGATACCGTCTCGTCATCGCCCAGTCTCTCCCTGGAGAATTACCGTCTCCGTCCCATGCACGCGGTTCACGGTCACGCATCGCGAGATAGATCGGTCGAACATTGAATGCACCATGAAAAGTGTTGCCTTGACTACCGGGAACCCTCTTTGTGGGTGCCGTTTACTGTTGGTAGATCCACCTAGAGCGCCCGTTTCAGCGTGCCGAGTGGATCTTGCATGATTCGCGCCACGTCGTTCTTGCGTAGCAGCCAGCCTAAAGTGGCGAACGTGCGGCATATATCATGCGGCTCGCAGCGACTGCGACCGAGCGAATCTCGGGGGGACAAGAACCAGTGGCATCTGCCGCCGTGGCGCGGAGATGAGAGGGGAGAGCAAATGGGATCATCATCGCCGCGAGAAGCTTGGCTGTCACGCTTGGTTGTCCTGAGCTTGCTACTGAGCATCCTCAGCGTGCTGATCCAAGTGCGGCCGGCGGCGGCGCAGGACACCACCACGCAGAACCGTTACCGGACCGTGAACGTGGAGCTAATTCTCGACTCGTCCGGCTCGATGGCGCAGGAAATTAGCCCGGGCGTGACACGCATCGAAGCCGCCAAACAGGTTCTTCGCGACGTTATCGAGGCTCTGCCCGAGCAAGAGGGCATCAACGTCGGGTTCCGCGTCTACGGGCACAAGGGCAACAACACCGAAGCCGGCAAGGCGGAGAGTTGCCAGTCGTCTGATTTGACCGTTCCGATTGAGGGTGTAAATAAGGAGGCCCTCCGCGGTCAGGTCGAGACCTACTCCCCAGTTGGGTGGACACCCATTGCGCTTTCCCTGCAACGAGCGGCAGAAGACTTTCCGGATGCTGCCGAGGACACGCTGAATGCTGCCGTGCTCGTCACCGATGGGCTTGAGACATGCCAGCCGCCCGAGGAGACCTGCAACGCATCCCGGGCACTGATCCAAGGGGACGGGAACGTCGTCACGCACGTCATCGGCTTTGCCCTTAACCAGGAAGAGCGGGCTAATCTCCAGTGCATCACCCAGGAGAGCGGCGGTCTGCTATTGGGCGCTGGGAGCGCCGAGGAGTTGAGCGCCGCGCTCTTCCAAATCCTTGAAGAAGTTCAAGTTGTCGTCTCCAATGCTTCTTCGAGATCGAGGAGATCGGCGGTATCTTCCCGTTCTGCACGATCACAGGGCAAGGGGGCGCCACCGATAGCAATCCGCAGGGCGAGCAGTTCACCGTGCTGCTCAATGCCGAAACAGGTAACCGGATCGAGTTGGCGGTCGGCGTTTACGACGTGAGCTGGGTCAACCCGAGCGGACAGGAAACGAGGATTCGGGTCAACATCGAGGCGGGGAGAACGACCTTCGTGCGCGGCTCGCTTCTCAAATTCCCCCAGGGAGCGGGCGAGATCTACGTCCTCAAGGATCTGGCGGGCGTCGTTCTCTGGCAAGATCAGATCGAGCAGGGCGACTACATCTGGGTGCTGCCAAGCATCTATCGCCTCGACCTGCTTGAGCTGGTGGGCGATCCGATCCTGATCTCCATGGAGGTTCAGACACTGCCAGGCTCAGCCACCCAGATCGAGGTGTTTACGGCACCATAGCGCCATTTAGCAGGAGAGCATCGACGGATGGACGGCGAGACCCGGGACTGGAAGGACATCCTTCGCC
>JALYMD010000291.1 GCA_030773875.1 Chloroflexota bacterium
CTAGCGTAGCTATTGGCTCGCGGGGTGCACGCGAACGGCTCGGTGGGGCGGGTCGGATGAGGGGTGTGGGTGAGCAAGCGTAAGTGTGGCTCGTGCCGCGTCTTTCAAGAGGCGGGATTAGCCGGCAGCGGATGGTGTCACCATCCGCTCCGAAGAACCTCCAGTGACACGATGATCATGGTCCGCCGGAACGAACTCGCCTGTCGCAACGGCTGGTCCGAGGATCTTTGGGCAGCGAGCAGCGAGGACGGAAGTGATCGTGGGGCCATCACCGTCGAGCGCCACGCTTCCCGGCCGGTGGCTCCGGCCTCGGTGGATGAGATTGCTGCCGTAGCGCTCGTGACGGTGGAGGCGGACCCACAGCTGGCGATCCCGGAAGACGTGGTTGTTGGTCAGACGCCCGTGATGCGGGTTATGGATCGGGCCAACGACACCGACGATGAGGAAGCCGACGAACGCTCGGCGCTCCTGGGCCAGGACACCCGATCCGCAATCAAGCGGGCACGGGAGCGACACCGGGCCAAGATGGCGCCTAGGACCCGTTCGGTCGAGATCGCGGCATCGAGCGATGTCGAGCGGTCGGAGCACGACGGTGCCTCGGACGCGGCAGCGGCAAGTGTCGAGGCGCCGCGACCGACAGAGATGTTCGGATCTCCCGCTGGGGAGCGCACTCAGGCCCGGCAGGAAGCGCCGATTGAACCAGAGGCTGCTAGCCGGGACGTTAACCAACGTCCCGATATGACCTTGCCCTTCAACCTTGCGCGGGTCGCGACACCGATTGCCGTCGAGGATCCGTTCGACAGCGTGCCGGTGCAACGACCGGATGTCGAGCTGCCGCGTGCCCGGCAGGTTCCTCGACGGCCACTTGTCCCTGCCGAGGACGATCTTGGGGAATGGTCACGGCGAGACTCATCCGAGGGCATCAGGGTGGTGGACCCAGCGCGGATCCCTTCCCGACGGGTGCCTGTCCGGGCGGCCGCTTCTTGGGCAGGGCGGCTTCGTGATGATGCCGATTACCTGCCCGGCCTCGCGGCGAGCGAAACGGACTCGATCTCTGAGCCGCGCCCTTCAAGTTACGACCTTGCCCTTGACCGAGCTCGTCAGGCCCGCATCGCCGCGACCGCCATTGCCCCGCCCAGAGGAGGTGAGGATCAGATCGAGGCGCCGGCGGCTATGACCGATGTGGTCAAGACTGACGATCGCGTCCCGGTGTCTCAGGACGACCAGATGCTGACGATCGGCATCGCTGGTCTGGACGAGGTGGATGACGACGAGTTGGACATGACGGTGCAGATTGCGCCCGATGTCCCTCGCGCGTGTCGGACGTGTCGGGACTTCCGCCCTGCGGAGGGGGGAGGGCGCGGATGGTGCACCAACAAGTTCGCCTTCTCTCACCGGAGGATGGTGACGGGAGAGGGCGTGCCTTGCCAGACCTCGTTGGGCTGCTGGTGGCTCCCGCACGACGATGTCTGGCTGGTCAAAGCTGACGTTGCCGCCCACAGCCAGCCAACCCCGCTCTTCGATGCCTGGCAAGCGGAGGAGGCCGCGAGGGAAGCGCCTGTCTTACCACCGGTTCGACGGCGGCGGCGGTCGTAACCTGGTAGCATAGGGCGCGCCGACAGCGGGAACTGGACCGTGGAGGGGCGGTCCATCTCGTATCACCAAGTGGCGAAGACCGACACACGACGGTTTGCGCCCCGCGTGAATGTGACAGGACGAAGTGGGGCTGAGCGGGTAACCGCTCAGGGACGGGGGGCCGACAGCATACCCATGGCTATGTTTGGGGATACGCTGCGCCAGGCGCGGGCTTACAAAGCCGTGACGCTGAAAGAGGCGGAGCAAGCAACGCGGATCAATCGGCACCATCTCGCTGCGCTGGAGGAGGAGAACTTCGGCGCGTTGCCGCCGTTGATCTACCAGCGCGGCATCGTTCGCAATTACGCGACGTATCTCGACCTCGATCCGAACAAACTGCTCGCCATGTTTGAAGAGGCGCAGGGTGCGACCGTCGACGCAGCGGTGGTGCCGGCCATGAAGCCGCTCGACATGCCGAGCCACTGGGCCCCGAACTTCGCGATCGTGGCGTTCATCGTGGTGATGAGCGCCATTGTGTTCGCCTGGATGTACAGCGCCTACTTCGCGCCGGTGGAGGCGATGCCGACCGTCACTGAGGCGGTCCCAACTGTCACCCCAATCCCAACGGACGCCATGCGCCTTCTCAGCCCGGCAACCGAGCCGGCAACGCCGAAGGTCACCACTAAGACGAGTAAGACGAGCACGACGTCGCCGACTCCAAAGGCAACGGCCACCGAGAAGCCAAAGGCGACGAACACCCCGGAGCCTACCAACACTCCTCGTCCTGAGCCGACGCCCACCGAGGTGGTGGCGGTCGCTGAGGAGCAGACCACTGAGGCGGATGCCGGTGCCGAGGAGGCGCCAGTCGAGGAGAGCGAACCGGCGGCATCAGAAGGCGCCACCACCATCAGCATTACGGCCTACGCGGACATCTACCTCTCCGTCACCGGAGATGGAGTGAGTTACTTTGAGGGCACCTTGGCGGCCGGGCAGACGACGGGGAGCATGTCTGCCGATCAGTTCCAGGTCTATACGACGAACGTAGGCCAGACCTGGATTGTCAACGAGGCCACAGGCAACAGCTTTGTGATGGGTGAGGGAGAAGGCGAGCTTTCCTTCCCACTGCCGTAAGGGCGACCACGTATCAGACGCGAGCCATCATGAGAGCCGCCCTGAGCCTGCCCGGGTTCAGAGCGGCTCTCATGTTTAACCCTTAAGGTCGGCTTGCGCGTCATCTGCCTCGATCCACCACCGATTTCGGGAGGATTTGCGCCTGTCCTGCGTGAGACAGGAATCCGCCGATGCGAGAGCGGTGCTCGGCTTACCTCAATCTGTGATGTGGGACAACGACATCAATGGCCGCCGGATCGAGGGTAAAGGTGGCGGGGGTTCGGGTGACGACATCGCCATCGAGTTGCACGGGAAGCTGTGGGTCTGCCGACAGGGTGACCCGCCGGGCCCGCCGGTGGAGCGCGAACGGGGATTGGGCGAGACGCCGGATGGCCAGGTGCCCGAGCGTGCGAAAGACTCTCGCCGGGCTCGAGGCCGTGAAGATGAGGACATCGAGGTAACCGTCGTCTTTGCGGAAACCGGGATACAGGGTCAGCCGCGGGGTGATGATCGATCCACCGTTGGCGACCAGGACGAGTGGTGCGGTGATCTTGTGCACCTCGTCATCCGTGGAAACCTCAAACCGAGCCGGTGCTCGCAGAAGCTCTCGTCCACCCGCCGGCAGGTAGGCCAGCCAGCCAATGCGCCGCTTCAGCCCAGGATTCGTGGCCGCGAACAGCCGGCTGTCGATCCCGGCACCGGCCATGTGGAGAAACGCTTGCTCGTTGCAGAGCCCCACATCGAGTGGGATCCGCCGGTGTAATCCGAACAAGACAGAGACGGCCGAGGATGGTTGGGTGGGGATGCCAAGGTCCCGGGCGACAATGTTCGTCGAGCCAGCCGGAACGATTCCAAGCGGGACGCCCGTGCCGCGGAGGGCTGTTGCCACCTCACCCACCGTGCCGTCCCCGCCCACGGCCACAACCATGTCCGCGTCCCGAACCAGGGCGCGAGTGAGCTCCGTGGCGGACCGTGCTGCGGGCGTGAGTCTGATGTCGAGCACTACCCCGCCGGGTGCCTGCCGCCGGAGTTCTTCAATGATGCGGTGGGCGTTCCGTCGGGTCATCGGATTGACGATCGCGACGATGCGCTGAGGCCGTTGGTTACCCATCGGCGCGTCATCACTACGATGGGAGGGATCCGCTCTCGGGGGTGACAATGGGTTAGACCCGAGAGCCTCGACGACGGTCTCCTTGCCGCGTGCCGACATCAATCTCCTTCCAATAGGTTGCAGGGTTCAGAGGGTGATAGGCCAGTGTCTGCCGCCGCCGACCGCTATCCCTTCTGCCCTTCGGACTCCTCAGGACCAAAAATCTTCTCAACGACGAAGTTGGCGAGCCAGGTCGCCCCTGCGGCGAAGACCAGCCCAAGGATTCCGCGTGTCGTGTTCCGAATCATGGGAGTACCTTCCTTTCCTCTCTGCGAACCCATGCTGATTCCGTCGTTGGCCCCTCGGCGAACGCGACGTGACATTGGTTAACGTAACCCGCACATTTGACCTGCCGGGCCGGATTCCGGCTCTAGCCCATCTGGACCCATTCGACCGGAGATTCCGGCAGACCGGGGCATCAGACGGGTGGATGATACGGGACGCCAAACCCATGCCGTGGCAATCAGGGTTCTGATCACATGGGTACTGCTGTCGCTCACCCGGTTCTTGTATGGTTTCGATCTGCCTCTGGGCGTCGGCTATAGGAGACCTGGTAGCAGCGCGTCTTCCTGTTATCTCGGCGTTCTTCTCCGCTGATCTGCCAGTGCCACGGCACCCAGCGGAAGAAGGATGAGCAGGGCAACAAGCGTCAGGTCCGGCAGCGTCGCGCCGCCAATCACCTCCCGTTCCCCGCCGGGCAGCCGACCCAGCGGCCGGGCCACCACATCGGTGAACCGATAGACCGTTGCTCCGATCCAAAGCCGGTGGTCCACGTGCAGCAGGCGGAGCAGGAGGCGCAGCAGCACTACCACGCCGGTGAACGCGTAGAAGTGGAGGAGAATCTCGAGGGCTAATTGTGGTCTTGCAGTCTGCAGGTTGCCCTGCTTAGGCCGAAAGGGCTCATGCACCGTCGTCATGCTCCCGCTCAAGAAGAGGGATCAGCCGCGCCACGATCTCTGCAGCGAGTCTCTGCTTGCTCATCCGCGGCAGTTCGTCTGGAAGTCGGTCTCTCTGAATGATGATCGCGACGCTCTCCGCGCTCCCAATGGTGTCGACCGCGTCATTGGCGACGATCATCGCGAGTCCCTTCGCCGCCAGCTTGGCGCGGGCGTTGTCCACCAGATCATGGGTCTCGGCCGCGAAGCCGACCTTCACGAGGCCGGGATGGTCGATGGTGGCGATGATGTCCGGATTCTGAGTCAATCGAAGGTCCAGCACATCCTGATCCGGACGCTTCTTGATCTTCTGGTGCTGCGTCCGGTCGGGCCGGAAATCGGCCACCGCCGCGGCCATGATCAGGGCATCGCCGTCTTTGACCGCCTCTTCGACGGCCGTGCGCATCTGCTCGGCTGTCTCGACTGCGACCACCGTGGCAGTGACTGGAGGGCTCAGGGATGCCGTCGTAATCAGCGTGACCGCTGCGCCGTGGTCGATCGCCGCTTG
>JALYMD010000292.1 GCA_030773875.1 Chloroflexota bacterium
CGCGGTTTCCGGAGGAGCCGGCAACATGAATGAGCATGGAGCCCGGGTGCTGCCCCGCGCGCGAGGGGACAGCGACGCGGTGTTGGCGGCGGTGGAGGCAGCGGATTTACGCCTCGTCCGCTTCTTGTACTGCGACTACGGCGGCATCGTACGCGGCAAGGCGACCCATGCCGCCGGGCTGGCGGATCGGTTGGAGGAGGGGATCGCCCTCACCAGCGCCCAGATGGCGATGAATGCGTTGGACCAACTTCAACCCGTGCCGGGGATGACCGCAGTCGGTGAAGTTCGTCTTGTTCCGGATCCTGCCTCATTTGTCGCCCTTCCGTACGTGCCCCGCACTGGGGCGATGATGTGCGACCTGCTGACGCTGGATCGTGAACCCTCCCCTGGTTGCCCGCGCTCATTCCTACAGCGGGTGCTCAAACGGGCGGACGACCGAGGCATATCGGTCGAGGCGGTGTTCGAGCACGAATTCTTCCTGGGCCGGGAGGTCGACGGGCGCTACCACCCCGCGGACCGGTCACTCTGCTTCAGTACGGTTGGGATGAACGCCGCGGCCCCGTTCACGGATGAGTTGATCGCGTCGCTGGAAGCACAGGGGCTGCGGGTGGAGCAGGCGCTGGCGGAGTATGGCGCTGGGCAGCAGGAGATCTCGATTCGTCACGCGCCGGCGCTTGCAGCAGCGGACAATCAGATCGTGGTGCGGGAGACCGCAAAGGCGGTTGCGGCGCGACATGGCTTGATCGCGTCTTTCGCTGCCAAGCCGTTCCCGGACCAGATCGGCTCCGGCGCTCACGTCCACCTTTCCCTCTGGGACATCCACACGGGTGACAACCTGCTCTATGACCCCGACCGATCTCCGCAGCGGTTCAGCGAACTGGGCGCCCAGTTCGTCGCTGGCGTCCTGGACCACCTGCCCGCGCTGACGGCGATCACCTGCCCGACGGTCAACTCCTATCGTCGCCTCCAACCCCACGCCTGGGCGTCGGCCTTTGTCTGCTACGGCTTCGACAACCGCGAGGCGGCCGTCCGAGTCCCCTCGACCTTCTGGGGTCGGGAGCAGGGCACCACCAACCTTGAGTTGAAGACGGTCGATAACACGTGCAACCCGTACTTAGCTCTCGGCGCGATCATCACCGCCGGGCTCGATGGCATTGAGCGCCGGCTCGATCCCGGCCCGCCGCTGGATGTCGATCCCGGCTTGCTCTCCGACGAAGAGCGCGAGCGGCGGGGGATGCGCCGGTTGCCGGGTTCGCTCGACGAGGCGCTGGACGAACTGGCGAAGGACGAGGTCCTCGGCAGCGCGATGGGCGAGATGCTGCTGAACGGATTTCTCACGGTCCGGCGATCGGAGGCAGACGCCTACCGGCACCGTCCCGAGGAGGACGAGTTCGCGAGTCACTTCGCCCGTTACTAGGTCCGGCACGTTCGCCGCGGTGACCATCGACGGTAGAAGCCTACCCGGCCAACCAAGAGGACCCCGAAGTGAGCGTGTGGCTGGATCGCCGCCGCCTGCAGTTGGGGCCGCGGGACGTTTGTCGCAGCAGGAGCGCGGATGGCAGAGCGCCTTGACCTGAGCCACATTCCCGTCGTGGACCAGCACTGTCACCCTTGGCGGCGGTTCACCACGCCCATCACTGCCGAGGGATACCGTATGCTCTTCACGGAGGGTGTCGACCTGGATGTCGGACCGGGGGTTCCCGGGACGGTCTACTACCGGTGGACCTTATGGGAACTCGCGGGGCTCCTCGGCTGTGCTCCCCATGAAGCGGAGGTGCTGGAGGCGCGCGCCGCGCTGGGGCATGACGTTTTTGCCGGTAAGCTGATGGCCGCTGCTGGCATCGAGGCAGCAGTCCTAGATTTCAAGTACGCCGGGCGGGGAACAGAGAATTTCACCGTTGAGGAGATGGGCGCTCAACTCGGTGGGGCAGTGCCCGTCGGCGCGCTGCGGCTCGAGTCAGTGCTGGAGGAGTTGGTTGAGGAGGCGGCGGACGCCGGCGAGTTGGAGGAGCGCTTCCGCGCCCGACTCAACCGGGAGCGACTTGGGAGCGAGAACATCGTTTCGTTGAAGAGCATCATCGCCTACCGCACCGGGCTTGCTGTTGAACCCACGAACCGGGAGATTGCTTACGCGGCGTTTGGGGGGCTCAAGGCGGAGGCAACTACGGCGGGCCGGGTCCGCATCGCGGACAAGGCGTTTCTCGATTACTTTCTCCTGATCGCGTTGGCGTGGTGCGCGGCGGAGCGGTTCCCGATCCAATTCCACACCGGGTTCGGGGATACGGACGTCTCGCTCTTGACGGGCAACCCCCTGCAGCTTCGCCGCGTCTTACAGGATGGGCAGTTTCGAGAGGCGCCCTTGGTGCTGCTCCACGCTGGATACCCCTTCGTGCGGGAGTTGAGCTACCTCGCCAGCGTCTATCCGAACGTCTACCTGGACCTCGGGCTGGCGATCCCCTTTGCGGCGACAGAGTTCGACGACATCGTGCGGCAGGCGCTGGCCCTGGCGCCGTCCACCCGGGTGCTCTACTCCTCGGACGGCTTCACGATCCCGGAGCACTTCTGGTTTGCGGCCGTCCACGGCCGCCGCGCCCTCGGAACGGTGCTCGGCGAGTTGATCGAGCGCAACATGATCGGGCGCGAGGACGCCGCTGACATGGCCGATCAGATCCTCCGCTCCAATGCCCGCCGCCTCTACGGGCTGGAGCCAGCGGCGTGAGCAGCGGACTCGTCGTCGAAACAACCGCCGATTCCCTGGTCCCGAGCGGGGAGCCAATTCTTCGGGCCGCTGGGGTAGGACGGGCCTTTCGCGGTCTCCAGGCGCTTGCCCACTACGAGTTGGATTTGCGCCAGGGCGAGATACTCGGGGTGATCGGCCCGAACGGGGCGGGCAAATCCACGCTGTTCAATGTGATCACCGGGTTCCTGCGTCCCACCTCGGGGCGGATTACGTTTCACGGCCGTGAGATCGCGGGGTTACCACCCGACAAGATCGCGGCACTCGGAATCGCCCGCACGTTCCAAAACATCCGACTCTTTGCCGGGATGTCGGTGCTGGATAACGTGCGCACTGCCCAAGGCATGCGTGGTGGCGCGGGATTCTGGGAGACCATCATCAGCGCCCCGTCGTTCCTTCGGAAGGAGCGGGCGATGGAAGAGCGGGCGATGGATCATCTGGCCGCGCTCGGCCTGGCGGATCTGCACGGGGCGGCAGCGACCTCGCTACCCTACGGATTTCAACGCAAACTGGAGATTGCCCGGGCCCTTGCCACGGAGCCCACTGTCCTCCTATTGGACGAACCAGCGGCAGGGATGAATGCCCAAGAGACGGCTGATCTCACCCAGCTTATTCGGGACCTGCACGCTCGGTTTGGACTGACCGTTGTGGTGGTTGAGCATGACATGTCCCTAATCATGCGCCTCTGCCAGCGAATCCAGGTTCTCAATTACGGGAGGGTCATCGCCTCCGGCACGCCTGCGGAGATTCGGGCTAACCCGAGAGTGATCGAGGCGTATCTCGGGACGGACGAGACGGTGAACGACGGACTTCAGACGCAAGACGCCGGACGGTAGGTGCCAGGGGAAAGTCTGTGACGAATACCACGCCCCAGAGCACGGCAACAGGACCAACCGATGACCAATCGCTGGGATCCGGTCTACGGCGTCCCGGGGGTGGAGTCTCGGCATGCTGATCCTGGAGGATGTACACGTCGCCTACGGGGCAATTCGGGCGGTCAAGGGCATCTCCCTGGAGGTGCAGGATCGGGAGTTGGTTGCACTGGTGGGTTCCAACGGCGCCGGCAAGACCACGACCCTTCGTGCCGTGTCCGGATTGTTTCGACCGCGTCCCGGCTCCATCCGGTATGACGGCACCGATCTCACGAAGTTGGCACCGCACGAGATTGTAGCGCGTGGTATCTCCCAATCTCCGGAGGGAAGGCAGATCTTCGGGTCGTTGACGGTGCGGGAGAATCTCATGCTGGGCGCGGTGAGACGGAAGGATCGCGCCAAACTCGGGGACGACTTGGACCGCATCTTCGACTTGTTTCCGGTTCTCAAAGAGCGAATTGGGCAGGCCGGCGGGACGCTGTCCGGCGGGGAGCAGCAGATGCTTGCCATAGGGCGGGCGCTGATGGCCCGGCCGCGTCTGCTCTTGCTGGACGAACCATCGCTTGGGTTAGCGCCCTTGCTCGTCCAGCGCATCTTTGATGTGGTGGCGCGGCTTAAGGCCGAAGGCGTGACGATCCTGCTGGTGGAGCAGAACGCGCGGAAGGCGTTAGAGGTCGCGGATCGCGGCTACGTCCTCGAAACGGGACGGATCGTTCTCCAAGGTCCGGCCGCAGAGCTGGCCGCCAACCCTGAGGTGGAGCGTGCGTACCTGGGAGGGTAGTCCAACCGGCGCGACAACCCGCTCCATCGGTGACTTGATTGAACCAGCGGCAACTCATGGCAAATCCGTTAGATGCACGTGTGGACGCGGCGGCTAGGGACGATAGGTGATCGTATGAACTTCGGGCAATTCGGGCAACAGTTTGTCAATGGGCTCAGCTTGGGCAGCATTTACGCCCTCGTCGCCATCGGGCTGGCGATGATCTTCGGCATCCTGAGGCTGATCAACTTCGCCCACGGCGAGGTCCTGATGCTGGGGGCGTTTGCGACCTACTTCTACGCCCGCAGTGGCTTGCCGTTCCTAATTGTCGCCGTCCTGGCCGTGTTGACGACGGTGGTCATCGGGTTAGTGATGGAGCGAGTGGCGTATCGACCCACACGCGGCGCGCCGGACGTGGCCCTGCTCCTGACCTCGCTAGGTGTCTCGATAGCCCTACAGAACGCGGCCGTGCTTGCCTTCAGCGCCCAGCCGAAGAAGTTCCCGACCCCGAGACTCATCGAACAGCAGGTCGATCTTGGCGCGGGCGTCCAAATCAGTGGCACGAACCTGGTTACCGTTGGCGTCGCTCTGGCCCTGATGGCGGGACTGACATTATTCGTGACCCGGACCCAGCTTGGTGTCTCGATGCGGGCCACGGCCGAGAACGTGACGGCGGCTCAGTTGATGGGCATCAACATCACGACGGTGATCGTCGCCGCGTTTGTCATCGGCTCAGTCATGGCCGGTGTCGCCGGCATCCTCTGGGGCGCGCGGGTCGGGCGGATCGAACCGCTGATGGGGTTTATCCCGGTCCTCAAGGCGTTCGTTGCCACAGTGATCGGGGGTTTCGGCTCGATCCCCGGGGCCGTCCTCGGTGCGTACATCCTTGGGTTTGGCGAGATCTTTCTCGTGGCCTGGCTCCCGGACGCGTTGACGAGCTACCGGGATGCGTTCGTCTTCACAGCCTTGATTCTGGTCCTGCTCGTCCGACCCCAGGGCATCCTCGGGTCGACGGAACCGGAGAAGATTTGATGGCTACCCTCGATCACGCCAGGTCACCGGGGCGCGTGGCTGGCTCCCGAAGCCAGGGTGTGCTTCGACTCGCCCTGGCCGTCGCCGCCCTCGCCCTGCTCGGACTATTTCTCGCCTACGCCGATGCCTCCTTGAACGGCTACCGCCAGCAACTCGTTACCTTGGTGGCGATCAATGCCATCGTCGCCGTCAGCCTCACCCTGACGAGCGGCTTCACGGGAGTTTTCTCGCTTGGACAAATTGGCTTTCTCGCAATCGGTGCCTACACGGGTGCCCTGTTGACGCTCGCACCCCAGTGGAAGAGTGAGATGTTCCTGCCTGGATTGCCGGGATGGTTGGCGGCGCTGGACCTGACCGAGTGGCCAGAGCAGGGGGCTCTGCTGGTCGCCTGCCTCGCTGGTGGCGGGCTGGCGGGATTGGTGGCCGCGGTGGTTGGGGCGCCCCTCATGCGGCTCTCGGGTCACTACGTGGCCGTAGCCACCATGGGCTTCCTAATTATCGTCCAGGCGGTTGCGATCAATTGGGAGGGGGTGACTCGTGGTGCCCGTGGACTCTCCCAGATCCCCGGCTTCACCGGTCTCTGGGTCGCCTATGCTTGGGCAGTAGTCACAATCTACGCCGTCTGGCGCCTTCGCGCTTCCGCGTTTGGTCGTGCAATGATCGCCTCGCGGGAGAACCTGATCGCGGCGCGGGCGATTGGGGTGGATGTGCTGCGGGAACGACTGCTCGCGTTCGTGGTCGGAGCCTTCTTCACCGGCGTGGCAGGGTCGCTGCTCGTACATCAGATCGGGACGGCTGCCCCAAGCGCGTTCTACTTCACCACTACCTTCAACGTGATCATCATGGTTGTTCTTGGCGGCATGGGCAGCATCAGCGGGGCAGTGGTTGGC
>JALYMD010000293.1 GCA_030773875.1 Chloroflexota bacterium
TCGGACTGCCCAATCCACGGGCGCAAGCCGTTGCCCTCTCGGCGGCTGAGCTCGGCGGCGGCCTTGCGTTGATCCTCGGCTGGAGGACTCGTCTTGCCGCGCTCGCACTGACCTACGCTCAGGTGACCGCAATCCGGAAGGTCCACGCCCCGAATGGGCTGATCGGCGAGAATGGCTTCGAGACCAGCACGGCCCTGATCGCCGCCACCGCGGGGCTGACGTTCGCCGGCCCCGGCAAGATCGCGCTGGACCGAGGCTCGCCCAGACCGGCCAGGACGGCTCGATGGTCATTTCCTCCCCAGCCCCTTCTGCCGAATCCGGCGCAGGGGTTCGGGGCGTGAGCCAGCGGAGCTTGCCAGACCGTCCACCGGCAGCCGTTCGGCCTGGGAGGACGCTCCCTGATAGAAGTGGGAGGCGAGCAGCGCATCCACTCGCATGGGACGCTTCTGGCCCTGGTCATTGGTCTCCTCAGGGTTCAATCCCCGAACCCCTCCCCTTCCCCTGCTCATCCGCCACGCCCACGGTATAGAACTTGCGTTCTATATTTGTCGGGTGGCGCTGGGTATCGCCCGGCCCAGGAAGGACGGATGGACCGCGGTGCTCGATCTGAGGCGCCCGGCACAGTCGAATGCGAATGGAGGAGCGAGCTATGCCCATCGAGGATCTGCGACGCAGCCCGATGATGAGTCACCTGCTGGACGCGCTAGATCGGGGTGAGGACATTGGCCACTACGGTCGCCTCACCTTCGCGATGATCGCCCGTCACTACGTGGACCGGGACGAGCTGATCCGGCTCATGACCCAGGATAAGGACGCTGACGAGGCCAAGGTCGGTGCGATGGTCCGCCAGGTGGAGGAACGGGACTACAACCCCCCCCGCCGCGAGCGGATCCTGGAGTGGCAGGCCCAGCAGGACTTCCCGATCTGCCCCACCCCGGACGATCCGGCCACCTGCAACCCCTATCGGGAGCTGGACATCCCCGATCAGGTGATCGAGAACATCGAGGAGTTCCGCGAGCAGCAGTACGAGGCCGAGGAGAGCCAGGACTCTTAACCGCACCGATCTGGACCGCACGGCCCCGGGTCACCTCCCCGGGGCCGTTGTCTCGTCATCGGAGACCACGGTGGGCGGATCGCTTCCGGAGGGCCTGATCGACCTCAAAGCGGCAGCCCGGTACGACGCCGACCTGCGGCAGGCACCGATCGACCCCGCCGCCCTTGAGCGCCGCCGCCCTCGCGGCCGGTGTGCTCGCAGACGCTCGCGTGCGGGAGACGACGCCGCGGCGTTGCGCCTCCTGGGCTACCTTGGCGACGCCTGCCGACTCCTTGGCCGCTCGACGGAGGCGGTCGAGCACCTCCAGGCCGCGGCCGCCCTGACCCGGGCCTCCGCCGACCGGCGGCGGGAGATGGCGAACCTGATCCGGCTCGCCGAAGCCTTCCGCTACACGGGCTCCCTGGACCGGGGCCGAGGCGCCGTTCCGTGACGCCCTCGAGCGATGCGCGGACCCGGATCTCGCGTCCTACGCCGATTTCACCTTCCAGCACCTCGGTACGTGCCGGCTTGACCAGGAGACCCGGCGGAGGCCGTGACCTGCTTCGAGCGCGCCTTTACGCTCCGCCGCGCCAAGGGCGACCCCGCCCTCATCCACTCCACCCAGCAAGTCCTTCGGCTCGCCCGGACCCGGGTGGCCACCACGGAGCGCGGGCTCGATCCGGCCAGAATCCCAGTACGCCTCCGATGGCGGAAGTTCCGCCACTTCTGCCCGGCTTTGCCCGGGCTACTGGTGACGCATCGGGCGTTGCGGCGTACTATGGGCCGCGGTCCATCGTGCCAGGCGGACCCTGTCGGACCCCCCGTCCATCCGTCCTCCGGAAGTCTGTGGGAGAGCCCTCGCTATGTCGGAACGCGACGATCTCGTGCCGCCCGTCGCCACGGCTGGCGCCCCGCCGAGTCAGACGGCGGCGGTCGTCGAGCAGGCACCGCCGGCAACGCCGCCTCTCACTGATCCCGCTGTTCGCGCTCCCGGCCCCGCAAACCCTTCCCCGGACGGCACCCTCCTCGCCTTTCTGGCGCGTGACCCCGCAGGCGATCTCCGCCTCTGGCTGCAGCCGTTGGATGGCGGCCCAGCTCGGCCCGTCACCCTCGGGTTCCAACCCTTGGAGGACATTCACCCATTCGGGGACCCCTCCGACGAGGATGGTCCCCAATGGTCACCGGATGGCGCTCGCCTCGCGCTTGTCGGAGCCCACCCCGTCGATGGCCGGTCAGCAATCTGGCTTGCTGGTGCCGACGGATTGGGTGCACGGCTGTTGGTCGATCACCCGGCACTGGATCGCTCACCCCGCTGGTCGCCTGACGGCGCAACCATAGCCTTCACCTCGCGATGGGGCGGGCGAGACACGCTCTGCGTCGCTCCCACGGACGGCGCCGGTCCCGCCACCCTCCTCACCGACGGCGTCCATGACGACCGCGACCCAACCTGGTCCCCAGATGGCGCCCAGATCGCGTTCCGCCGCCGGGTGCCAGACCACCCGACCCACCACGAGATCTACGCCGTCACCCTCGCGACCGGCGAGGTTCGCCAGCTCACCGGCAAGCCCGGCAAGGCCGGGAGCAAGCCCGGGAACCGGCGCTCGCCCCGCTGGGCGCCGACCCGCTCCCTAATTGCCTATGTCACCGACGAGCGGGAATGGAACGGCATCGCCGTTGTCAACCCGGAGAATGGCGCCGGCTGGACCCTGGCCGACGAAGCCGGAGACAAGGCTGACCCGCGCTGGGCTGCCAACAGCAACAAGGTCCTCTACGTCCGTACGCAAGGGACGTACACCGCATGTTGTGCCCGAGGGACTAGCGCCGCCCGGGCCGATGCGATTGACCCCGGCGAGGGGGTAGCCGGATCTCCTCGCTGGCTCCCGGATGGGCGCGTGGTCTACGCCTTCGCGACGCCGGGCCACTCGCCGCGGTTCGTGGTGCAGGAGCCTAAGACCGACGCCGACCGCACGGACCTCACACCGACTGCCGAGAGGCCGTTCGTCGTGCCCACGCCGCTGGCGTTCTCAACCGGTGACGGCGTTGAGTTGTCGGGGCTGCTCTACCGCCGGGCGGAGGGATCGGGGAGCGCGCCGGGAGTCCTCTTCCTCGGCGACGGCCCGCCTGCCCGGCGCGACGCCATCCCGCAGCCCGTGGAGCAGACCCTCGCCGGTGCGGGGCTTGTCGTCTACGCACCGCACCTTCGCGGCACGCCTGGGTTCGGCCGCCCCGTTGCCGACGGGCTGCGTGCCGAGGCCGATACCGAGGTAGAGGTCGCCGACCTTGCCGACGCAGCGGTCGCCCTGGGTGAGGTCGGTGGGGTAGACGGAAGCCGGTTGGCGATTGCCGGGCGAGGCTATGGCGGGACCCTGGCCCTGCTCGCGGCCGGCGGCCGGCCGGGGGTGTTTGCGGCCGTGGTGGCGATCGATCCGATCGTGGACTGGGATCTGGAGCTGGATTTGGCGCGCTCTACGTGGCGGCGCTGGCTGGTAAACCAGTTCGGGCTGCCGGCGGGGAACCGAGGGCGCTACGCCCTCCGCACCCCCACGATGTTCGCGGCCCTGATCGATGTGCCCCTGCTGTTGCTCGGTTCTGCCGACGCCCCCGCCGGCCGCGCCGATCAACTCGACGCTTTTGCC
>JALYMD010000294.1 GCA_030773875.1 Chloroflexota bacterium
GCTGGGGGAGCGGTGCCGGGTCCTGGAGCGGGAGCGCGTTCGGGTCAAGGCCCATACCCGCTTCCACTGGTGGCCCCAGGAACGCCACCCCAGGAACCTCTCGTGATCATCCGGAGGACGTATTAGCTCGCCACTTCGGGGATGACCAGCCCCTGGCCCAGGTGATCCACCTGGAGCCGGCGATGCTCTACCACCATCTCAAGCGCCTCGCCCGAGCCGGTTGGGCCACATCGCTCTCAACCTGCTCCGGCAGGACCGGACGCTCAAGGCCGGCGTCCACGCCAAATGCCTCAAGTGCGGCTGGGATGAGAACTATCTCCTCCCTGTCCTCGCCCCCTAAATGTGATTGCCCTGGGAGGAAGCCGAGCGGTTGACGCCGGAGCAACTCCAGGAGCGGGTCCGCTGGGCAGTTCAGACGGACAACCGGCCGGCGATGTACGCCTATCTCCAGGTGATCGACCACGTGCCGCGTCAAGTTGCCCACTACCCAGGCGCGGCCACGGCCACGCTGCGGGACAAGGGATCGGCCGGCATCGCCAAGGCTGCGAGCGCGTCACGCTTGCAAGCCGGCCGGCTCCAGAGCGACGCCGAAGGACGACAGCAACAGGCAGCGGCCGACGAGTTCCCCAAGCGGCACGGCCTGGTCGGCTGGGCGCAGAGCTACCGCGTGAGGACGGAGCCGGTTAGCTCTCGCTCCGTCCTCCGCTGAGAAGACCGTGTCCCGGTTCGGCGCTCCCATCTTAGGCGGCACCCCTGCTTACAGCGTAAAACAGAATACCGACCGGGATGGTGAGCCGCACGACGTAGCGGATCGCCTGATTGACATGTTGGTGCTTTGCTACGGCAATCCGGGCAGTCGTATGCACTTGCTCGGCCAGATCCCGTTGGAAATCAACTCGGTTGATGTCCTCCGCCCACTGTTGCCAGTCAGCAAGATCGAATGCGGCCACATCACCGAAGAAGAAATGGCCGGTCTGCTGGTCCCGGATTAGAGTCGGCGTGAGCGCCCGGAAGGCGAGCGTGATTGACCTGAAGGCTGACACGCCAGCGAGGAGCACCAACACAGTCCAGATGGCGCTGTGAATCACCTGTCCGGCGGAGGGATCTTTCCGAAGCGCTTCGGCAAGTGCGCACCCCGCCTCCGTCGTCGGCTCGACCAACACTCCGGCACCAGCGGTGACAAACACCAAAACTGCCCCTGCCTTAGCATCTGCCACTTCGATCCACCGGCTGTTGCGATCAAGGAGGTTGGATAGAATCTAGCAGGAGTCGATGTCAGGAGTCGAGCGCCAGAAGCGCTTCACAGTACTCGGCCCCATGCTTCGCACACCATTGCGACCGGAGCAGGTATGCGGTGTCGAAGTCGAACTTCGGATCGTCCTTCGCGTTCACGGGCGTCCAGAGGTCGGTCCGGCTCCCGTCGGGGCAGCCGCATGACCTTCGAACCAGGTCGTGGGTGATTCGGGCGTAGTAACGATCGGACACCAGGAGGCTGTCGGCCTCACCGTTGGCGGCCAGTTTCGCGGCCATGTTGACTGGCTTCCCGGCCCAAACCTCATTTTGGCGATCTGTTCGCCCGTTGCGGCGCTTGAGGCCGGCCTTGCGGACCAGGACGGTCTTCTGATCGATGCCGATGTGCGCGCCGATATCGAAACCCATGTCCTTCTTGATCGTTGGTGTGAACACCGTTGCCGCGTAGGTCTTGAAGCTGACCGCGGCAGCGACCGCCCGGTACACCTGGTTCTGATCGAAGAGGGCGAAAACGCCGTCACCCCGGACGTCGATGTACGGCGCATCCAGCTCGGCGAACATGCGGACCGCTGCCTCGGTGAACAGCTGGTAGGCGCCGACGGTGCGCTGATCGTACTTGGTGGACGCGCTGAGTTGAGTCGATCCCTTCATGTCCACGAAGACGCAGACGACATCAGGGATCCTGAGCCAGTGCTGTCGGTTCTGGATGGGAATGTCGGCGGTGTCTGGGATGGAGTTCTTGACGGTGACGCTGCGACCCTTCCTGTAGAGCGTCAGTTCGTCGTTGGCGATGTCCCGGAGAACCTGTGGCATTTGGGTCTTGGCAATTAGATCCGTCGTCGTTTCCCCGCTAGTCCTCGTGCCCTGCTTATTCTCCAAGAACGGCAGCGTTCCCGTGGCTACTTTACCCCTTCTTGCTGCGCCTCTGGTCGCCTCGGTCGCCTTGGCCCGGCGGAACGGTCCGCTTCGCCGGCTGGCGGGTATCGGCCGGAAGAGAGCGGCTCACCCGATCCCAGTCCATGAACTGGCCCGTATCCTGATCCCGCCGCACGTAGTACTTCACTCCGTCGCGTTCGATGAGTTCACGCTTGCTGGGCATCGCTGCCTCCATAGATGGTGATCGTCGGTTCGTCCGGCTGAAGGAGGGGACGCCCCCTCCTTCAGCCCACGAGATCCAGTTGGCGGGCGGGCAGATGGCTACCGGGTCACCCGGACACGGACCGAGTGACCCGTGGGGCAGCTCACGGTGCGCGTACCGGTGATCGAGAATTCCTTGACGAATGCTCTCCCGCATCGGGGGCAGATGATCGTCACGACGTACCTGGACATAGTGATGACACCTCACGTAACGACGCTCGTATAGGGGCATTCGGCCGAGCCCAGGTGGACGCGCTACTGGCGGCGGCGTTTCACTCCTCCCTCCTCGACGGCTAGCGGCTGGCCTGCGATACTGCCACAGCGAACGAGTTCGCTGTTGTTCGCTATTATACGGACACATGGGATTCATGTCAAGCGAACTAAGTTCGCTATAGCAAACCGAGACCAGAAAGGCGGATGACGATGGCGCTAGGTGATCGCGTGCGGATGCGCCGCGAGGAGAAGGGAATGAGCGCCGTTGATCTGGCCCGTGCTGCGGAAATTAGTAAGGGGTACCTGTCGGAGATCGAGACGGGCCGTGCCCTCCGTCCTTCCGGCGCGGTGCTCTACAGGCTCGCCACTGCTCTTGGTACGAGCATCGCCGATCTGTTGGAGAAGGAACCGCGGCCAGCGTCCCGTAGCATCCCTCTGAGCCTGCGCACTTTTGCGGAGCGCGCGAACATCACTGAGGAGGATATCCAAATGCTCGCGCAAATCAGATTTCGAGGAGCGCAGCCCAATACCCCTGAGGACTGGAGCTACCTCTACGAATCGATCCAGCGCTCGATATCTAGGGAGAGGGGAGGCTCGAATTCGTGAAACAGCGTCGGTGGTTTAGTCAGGAGGCCATCGCTCTGTGCGAAGTTGCAGGGGAGGCGGACGCGGTTGCCGCTATGAAGAAGCTGGCGGCCGAGCTCATCGACGACGCCGCGTTTGACCAGCCGCCGTTCGACCCGGCGATCCTGGCGTCGTTCCGCGGTATGCGCCAGGTCCGACACCGATTGATGGAAAGCGCAGCCTGGCTGGTACCGGAGCGCGGCGGGTTAGTGATCGAGGTCAACCAGAATCACCCGGTTGGGAAGCAGAATCTATCCGTGAACCATGAAACCTGCCATATCCTTGTGCCGACCTACTCGGGTCACCTGGTTGATGACGTCGAGACGGGCACCTTCTCTGACAAGGGGGCAGAGGAGGAACTACTCTGTGATATTGGCGGTGCCGCCCTACTGTTGGACGAGCGGTGGCTGCGGTCACACGCCCTCAACGCCGGTCCCTCGCTGGCCGCGCTGTTTCACCTAGCAGAGCTCTTTGGCGCCTCGCTACAGGCCACGGCGTTGCAACTGACAGAACTCGGGCTTTGGCCCCTGGCCTTCGTCTTCTGGGAGGAGGACTTTCGGAAAGCAGAGCGGCTGACAACCACGCTGCCCTTGTTGCCGGGATTTGAGGGCGTAGGGCGGCCCACCCCGAAGTGGCGCGTCAAACACGTGTACGTCACCTCGACCTTTCGGCATTTCATCCCGCCCAACAAATCGGTGAGTAACGACTCGCTCGTGGCGGCCTGTGGCGCAGGCAATCAGATGACCTCTGGTGTCGAGAACTTCGATCTCGGGAACGGCATAGTCCGCCTATACTGTGAGAACATCCATGCACCCTACAGGTGGGGGACGACCATACGCCGGCGAGTGATCTCGTTGCTCTTACCCATGAAACAAGCAAGCTCCTTGGTCATGTGCCCGAAGAACCACCAGATGGAAATCCTCTAGATGGCGGGCTGCTCTACGTCCTGCCTGGTCGGGTTGTCAGAGGGTTGACTCGGCGGGCTCCCCTCATCCAGCACCTCCGCTTCCGACACAAGCTGAGATAGGCGGACGTTCAATCCGCTAGCAATCTTACGCAGCACGTTGACGCTCGGGTTGCGCTTCCCTGTCTCGATCTCGCTGATGTAGGTGAAATGCAGCCCGCTGAGCTCGGCAAGCTGCTCTTGCGAGAGCCCCGCCGCGACCCGGTGCCTCCTGATGACTTTCCCAAGCTCAGCCTATCCCCTGTCCACACGGCCGATGCTGCGGGGCAGTGGTTGACCCGGCCATAGGCGATCGAAGAAACTGCATTTCGACTATCGTCTACGAACACGGAATGGCCTACAGCGAGCCGAAGGAGGGATGGGGGTGCGTGTGGTCGGCGTCGACGGGTGTCCGGGCGGCTGGGTTGCGATCAGCTACGACACGGACAGGCGAGCCCTCACCCCACGCGTTCACCACTCCTTTGCGGAACTTCTTGCCGCCTACCCTGACGCCGCAGCTATCGGTGTCGATATCCCAATCGGGCTCGCTCAAGGCACACCGCGCGACTGTGACGTGGAGGCCCGACGGGTCCTCGGCCCTCGACGGTCCAGCGTCTTTCCCGCTCCTGACCCACGGGTGATCGATGCGCCGACCTACGAGGAGGCGTCAGAACTGTCCCGCTCCCTCACGGACAAGGGCATCTCGCGGCAGGGCTTCGCCATCTATGCCAAGGTCGCCGAGGTCAACCGGGTGGTCACTCCGGAGCAGCAGCACCGCGTGTTTGAGGTCCACCCGGAGGTCAGCTTCTGGGCGCTGGCCGGCGGGCGGCCGATGGATCACCACAAGAGCACGCCCGAGGGCTACGAGGAGCGCCGCGAGCTGCTAGCATCGGCGTTCCCCATGCCTATCCCGACGCGGGAGGAGGCGAGGGGGCTAGTTCGGCCCGCGGCGCCGGACGATGTGCTGGATGCCATCGTGGCAGTGAGGACGGCGCAACGCCACGCCGAGGGACAAGCCGGCCGCTTGCCCACGGACCCGCCCACGGATGCCCGAGGACTGAGGATGGAGATCGTCTACTAGGACCTATCATCAAAGGCACGCCCTATCATGTAACTGGCGCCGAACCTTGACCCAGCGTGAACGACATGAGACCCTTTGCTCGTCGAGGCGGGGGGTCTCGATAGGGACACAAGAAGCGAGGAAGGGGCTCTCGTGATAAAGCGTGTACTCGCGGCACTGTGCGTCGCACTCCTGTTGGCCTTCTCGTTCGTGTCGGTCAACACGGTGACCGCCCAGACGGACGACGCGACACCAACCGATGTCGAAGCGACACCGGTTGACGAAGTCGACGCGACGCCGGCGGAAGATGACACGGACACCGGTGAGGAGACGGACACCGACACTGGCGGCACCGATACCGACGCCGGTGGGGAGACGGACACCGACACTGGCGGCACCGATACCGACGCCGGTGGGGAGACGGACACCGAC
>JALYMD010000295.1 GCA_030773875.1 Chloroflexota bacterium
GCTGGGGGAGCGGTGCCGGGTCCTGGAGCGGGAGCGCGTTCGGGTCAAGGCCCATACCCGCTTCCACTGGTGGCCCCAGGAACGCCACCCCAGGAACCTCTCGTGATCATCCGGAGGACGTATTAGCGCCGAACTCCGCTCGATCCCGGGGGTCCGCAACGTCGGCGCCCACGTAGGGCGCGCGATCACCTCCGATCAGGCAACCGGGATCAATGCGGGCGAAGTCTGGGTCAGTATCGCCGGGGGTGTCGACTACGACGAGACGGTGGCCGCCATCGAGGAGATGGTCGAGGGCTACCCCGGGCTTGAGCGGGAGGTGCTGACCTACGCCCAAGACCAGCTCCGATCGGTGCGTGCCGACGAGGACATCGTGGTTCGCGTCTACGGCCAGGACCTGGCAACCCTCCGCTCCAAGGCGGACGAGGTGCACGGGATTCTGGCGGGGATCGACGGTCTCGAGGGGGAGCGGGTCGAGCTGCAGGCTCAGGAGCCGCAGCTGGAGATCGAGGTCGACCCGGCCGCCGCTCAGCAGCACAACCTCAAGCCGGGCGACATCCGCCGGGCGGCAGCGACCCTGGTGACGGGTGTCGAGGTCGGCAACCTCTTCGAGGAACAGAAGGTCTTCGAGGTGATGGTGGTTGGCGTGCCCGAGATCAGGCAAAGCCTGACCAGCGTCCAGAACGTGCTGATCGATAAGCCCAACGGCGAGCAGATCCGCCTGGGCGACGTGGCACAGGTCCGCATCGCGCCGGTCCCAACCGTGATCAAGCATGACGCCGTCTCGCGGTACATCGATGTCTCAGCGGACGTGCGGGGGCGCGGCCTGAGCGCAGTGGCAAACGACGTCGAAGACGGCCTGTCGGCGCTCCAGTTCCCGCTCTAATACCATGCCGAGGTCCTTGGCGAGTATGAGGAACGGGGGCGCGCCGGCGAGCGCCTGCTCGGCCTCGCCGTCACGGCCGCCCTTGGGATCTTCCTCCTCCTCCAGGCCGCGTTCTCCAGTTGGCGCCTGGCGGGCCTGGCCTTCCTCACCTTCCCCACGGCACTGGTCGGAGGGGTGGTGGCGGCCTTCGCCGTCGGCAAGGACCTGTCGCTCGGCTCGCTCGTCGGATTCCTGGCGGTGCTGGCAATCGCCGCGCGCAACGGCATTGTCCAAATCAGTCACTACCAACGCTTGGAAGCGGAGGGCAGCCAGCCGTTCGGCGTCGGATTGGTCCTGCGGGGTGCGCGGGAGCGGCTAGCACCGACCCTGATGACCGCCCTTGCGACCGCGCTGGCGCTGCTGCCCCTGATTGTGACCGGTAGCGTTCCGGGACAGGAGGTGCTGCAGCCGATGGCTGTCGTCATCCTGGGCGGCTTGGTCACCACGACGGTGCTCAACCTCTTCGTTCTTCCCTCCCTCTACCTGCATTTCGCGCCCGGCCCTCAACCCAGCAGGGTCGAGGAGCCGCTGGCTGCGGACCTGGCCTTCAATCCGGCCTCAAGCGACTAACCGAGCGACAGAAACGTTCGTCAAAGGGGAACCGAGATGAAGTACCTGAACCGATGGCAAGTTGCAGTCGCGGTCCTGATCATCGCCGGCTTGGGTGTCTGGGGGTTGTCGCGCCAGTCGGACGACGTCGGGTCGGCAAGCGCGGCGCTTGAGGAACCGGCCCACGTTGAGCTTATCGAGGGGACGGACCTCCACCGCGTGATCCTCTCCCAGAAGGCCGCGAAACGGCTCGACATCCAAACGGCGGGGGTTCGCGACGAGCAGATCGGCGAGACGCTGCGCCGGGTCATTCCCTACGGCGCGGTGATCTACCACTCGGACGGCTCCACCTGGACCTACACCAACCCCGAGCCGTTGGTCTTCGTCCGCCACGCCATCACCGTGGAGGCCATCCGGGGCGACGACGCCGTGCTGACCGATGGCCCACCCGCCGACACCGCCGTTGTCGCGGTCGGCGCGGCCGAGCTGTACGGCACCGAGTACGGCGTCGGCCACTGATCGCGCAGGGAGGTCTCAAGCCATGATGCGCTGGATGGTTGGCACGAGTCTGAAGTACCGCTTCCCCGTGCTGGCGACCGCCGCGGCGATGATGTACTTCGGCGTCGGCCGGCTGCGCGACACACCCGTAGACGTCTTCCCGGAGTTCGCGCCACCGAAGGTGGAAATTCAGACGGCCTGCCTCGGCCTCACGGCGGAGGAAGTGGAGCAACTGATCACGATCCCCCTTGAGCAGGCCCTTCAGGGCTTGCCAGGCCTCGACGTGATGCGCTCGAAGTCGGTGACGCAGCTGTCCTCGATCGAGCTTCTCTTCGATCGCGGCACAGACGTGATGACGGCCCGGCAGTTGGCCCAAGAACGCATCGGAACCGTCGCCTCGACGTTGCCGAGCTGGGCGACCCCGCCACACATGATCCAGCCGCTGTCGTCGACGAGCCGGGTCATGAAGATCGGGTTGGCCTCGGAGAACCCGAGCCAACTCTCCCAGATTGACCTCTCGATGACCGCCTACTGGAAGATCCGGGCGCGCTTGTTGCGCGTGCCGGGCGTGGCCAACGTCCCGATCTGGGGAGAGCGGAAGGAGATGCTCTTCGTCCAGGTCGACCCGGCGCGACTGCAGGCGTCCGGGCTATCGCTGGACCGGGTGATGCGGGTCACCTCCGACGCCCTGGCCGCGGGACTGCTTCGGTACTCGAACGGAGCAGTGGTCGGCACCGGTGGCTTCATCGACACTCCCAACCAGCGGTTCCCGGTCGCGCACGTGATGGCTCCCCCGACGGTGGAGTCGCTCAGTCAGGTGGTCATCGAGGAACGGGACGGCAAGCCCCTCCTCCTCAGTGACGTCGCCGACATCGTTATCGACCACCAACCGCTGATCGGGGACGCCGTCATCAACGACGGTCCCGGCCTCATGCTCATCGTCGAGAAACTGCCCTGGGCCAACACGCTCGAAGTGACTCGGGGCGTGGAGGAAGCGCTTGCCGAGATGCAGCCGGGTCTGACCGGGATCTTGGTCGACCCCGAGATCTTCCGGCCGGCGAGCTTCATCGAGACGTCGATCGACAACCTGACCGAGGGGCTGCTGCTGGGTTCGCTCCTCGTGGCGGTGATCCTCATCTTCTTCCTCTTCGAGTGGCGCAGCGCGCTGATCAGCCTCGTCGCAATCCCACTATCGCTCCTGGCCGCGGGCGTCGTTCTGTACCTACGCGACGCGACGATCAACACGATGATCCTGGCGGGGCTCTTGATAGCCGTGGGGGTCGTCGTCGATGACGCGATCATCGACATTGAGAACATCGTTCAGCGCCTGCGGCAGCACCGACAGGAAGGCAGCAACAAGTCCATTGCGTCCATCATTCTCGAGGCCTCGCTCGAGGTGCGCAGCGCCATCATCTACGCGACGCTGATCGACGCGATGGCACTCCTGCCGGTCTTCTTCATGGAGGGCCTGACGGGGGCGTTCTTCCGGCCGCTCGCGTTGTCCTATGCGCTGGCGGTACTGGCATCAATGTTCGTCGCTATGACCGTCACGCCGGCAATGGCCCTGCTGCTCATGGCGAAGGCGCCGCTCGAGCGCCGCGAACCCCGCCAGGTGCGCTGGCTGCAGGGGGCCTACACAAGGGTTCTCGCCGGGACCATCCGCCGCCCGCGGTGGACCTATGGCGCCGTCGGCGCCGTGGCGGTGGTCGGCCTGCTGGTCTACCCGCTGCTGGGGCAGTCGCTGCTCCCCTCATTCAAAGAGCGCGACTTCCTGATGCACTGGGTGACCACGCCGGGCACGTCCCACCCCGAAATGGTCCGGATCACGACACAAGGTAGCCTCGAACTCCGCGCGATCCCAGGGGTCCGCAACTTCGGCGCTCACATTGGCCAAGCCGTGGCAGCGGACGAAGTGGTCGGGATGCACTTCGGCGAAAACTGGATCAGCGTCGATCCCAAGGCCGACTACGACGCAACGGTGGCCGCGGTGCAGGACGTGGTCGCCGGTTACCCCGGCCTCTACCGCGACGTGCAAACGTACCTGAAGGAGCGGATCAGGGAGGTTTTGACGGGGTCGAGCGACGCGATCGTCGTGCGCATCTACGGCGAGGAGTTGCCGACCCTCCGAGCCAAGGCGGAAGAGGTGCGCGCAGCCCTGGCAGAGGTCGACGGGGTCGTCGAGGAGCACGTCGAACTCCAGGTCGAGGAGCCGCAGATCGAGGAGCCGCAGATCGAGATCGAGGTCGATGTCGCGGCCGCCCAGCAGCACGGCCTCAAGCCGGGCGATGTCCGCCGGCAGGTGGCCGCCCTGATGGCCAGCGAGGAGGTGGGCGACTTCTTCATCGGCGGGAGGGTCTACGACGTACGGGTGTGGAGTGTTCCCGCCTTGCGCAACGATCCGACCACCGTCAGCAACCTGTTGATCGACACCCCGACGGGCGGCCAGGTCCGACTGAGCGACATCGCCTCGGTCCGGATCGCGCCCACCCCGAACGTCATCCGGCACGAGAACGGCGCCCGCCGCATCGACGTCTCGGCCAACGTTCGGGGTCGCGACCTCGGCGCGACGGCGCAGGACTTCAATGCTCGGCTGGAGGCCGTCGATTTCCCGCTCGGATACCACGCCGAGGTCCTCGGCGAGTTCGCTGAGCGCCAGGACACCCAGCGCCGCCTCATCGGCTTCGGCCTCGTCGCGGCGCTCGGCATCTTCCTCCTCCTCCAGGCTTCCTTCTCGAGCGTGCGGCTGGCGCTGCTCGCCTTCCTGACCCTGCCTTCGGCCCTGGTCGGCGGGGTGCTGGCAGCCTGGGCCGGCGACGGCGTGATCTCGCTCGGCTCACTCGTCGGGTTCCTGACCGTCTTGGGCATCGCCGCCCGCAACGGGATCATGCTCATGAGCCACTACCAGCACCTCGAGCGCGAGGAGGGCGAGCCTTTCGGGCCGGGCCTGGTACTGCGCGGGGCCCGGGAGCGGTTAGCGCCGATCCTGATGACCGCGCTGGCCACCGCGCTCGCACTGGTGCCTCTGGTCGTCAAGGGAAGTGTCCCGGGGCACGAGATCGAGCACCCCATGGCGGTGGTCATCCTCGGAGGGTTGGTCACCTCGACACTGCTCAACCTCTTCGTCGTCCCCTCCCTCTACCTGCGTTTCGGGCGGGGGAGACAACGCGGCTCCGCCATCAGCGCCGTTCCTGCATAACCTCTCCTAGCCAGATCGAATAACTTGCACGGGTGCTCCTCGACGGCATGTATCAGC
>JALYMD010000296.1 GCA_030773875.1 Chloroflexota bacterium
CCCATCAGGCGGTCCGGGGCGACGGCCTGGCGCAGGCTCACCCCGTGGATCTCGAAGATGGTCATGGCCGGGTCGACCAGGAACTGCTGGGTGACCAGGAAGGCGACGGTGAGGGCGGAGGCGTCTCCAGCCAGTGGCGCGCAGAGCTGGCCGATCCCGGCGACGACAAGCCCGGCGACCAGGGTCCGGCCGAGACCGCCCCAGCGCGCCACCCGCGCGGCGACGACGGCGCCGAGGAGGGAGGTGATCCCGCCGACGGCGAAGATCAGGCCCTGGATGCCCGGCGCGATGCCGAGGTCGCGGGTTAGGTAGAGCAGGAAGATGACGCCGAAGACCCGGAATGAGAAGGCGAGGGCGAGGTTGGCACCGGCGAGAGCGCGCAGGATCGGGTCGCCCATCACCAGGCGCAGCCCTTCGGCGGCCTCGACCAGGACGTTGCGGCGATCCACGATCGGGGCAGGGGGAGGTTCGGGCGCGCGGATCCGCCAGACGAAGAGTGCCGAGACGACGAAGGTGATCGCGTCGATCAGGATCGCGAGCGGGGCGGTCAGGAGCTGGACCAGCCAGCCACCGGCGCCGAAGGCCGTGACCTCAGCGACGGATGCGGTCGCGGTGAGCTTGCTGTTGCCTTCCACCAACTCCTCGCGTCCGACGAGGGTGGGCAGGTAGGACTGGTAGGCGATGTCGAAGGCGACGGTGAGGACACCCGTCAGGAAGGCGACGGCGTAGATGTGCTCGATCCGGAGGATGTCCAGGAGCGCGGCGAGGGGCACCTAGGCCAGAAGCAGCGCGCGGCCGAGATCGGCGACGATCATGATCGGGCGGCGCGGCAGGCGGTCCACCCAGACCCCGGCGACCAGGCCGACCAGGAAGGCGGGGACCAATTCGGCGATTCCAAGCAGGCTGATCTGGAACGCGGTCGCGTCCAGGGTGAGGATGGCGGCGAAGGGGAGCGCGGTGCGCGTGACCAGGGATCCGAAGATTGAGATCGTCTCGGCGGCCCAGAGCTTTCGGAAGTCGGCGTGCCGCCAGAGCCCGGTGAAGCGCGAGGACATGGCGAACCTCGAGCGAGTGGATGCCGGTCGCCTCAGGGAAGGACACCGGGCGCTCCCCGTCAGGCGCTCCGGCGTGGACGGCGAGCGGCACGGTCTGAAGAGAGGACATCGGACGCGGTTTAAGATCCAGGTGCAGGATCTTCCCACACCCCGATTCCTCGCGCACGAAGGGGGTTCGTGGCACCTTGCGTTCCGGACATGCACCGCGGCTCGTTGGTTCGACCGATGGCGCGACCACGGCGGGATCCAGGGGTTCCGCCTGGCGCGTGGCGGGGTGTCAGCGGGCGGGGCTCGGATCCAGCGCCGGCCAGGGAGCGGGGATGGGAATGGGGAGGCCGGTTGGGTCGACGCGACGGGCCGAGCGCAGGCGCGGGTCGTCTTCGGCGACGCGGCCATCGGCGACGAGGACGCGAAGCAGGGCGGCGATAGCAACCTCCAGCATCCCGTCGTCAGGCTCGCGGGTCGTCAGCCGCTGGAGTCGCAAGCTCGGCATCAGGAGGGCGCCAGATGGGGTGGGCGGCGTAGCGGGCGCCGAGCTTGAGCACCTCGTAGGCGACCCCGGCCACCACCGGCACGAGCAGGATCCGGGAGGCGAGGCGGAAGGGGAGATCCGGCCGGCCGAGCAGGAGAAAAAACGCCATTGAAAGGAGAATGACTACCAGCATGAACGCGGTGCCGCAACGGGGATGCTCTAACGGGTGCGCCCGGACGTGCGGCACATCCAGCGGGTCGCCCGCTTCCCAAGCGTGGACCGCCTTGTGCTCCGCCCCGTGGAAGGCGAAGACGCGGCGGACATCCGGGAGGTAGCCGATTCCTCCCATGTAGGCCAGGAGCAGACTGAGCCGGATCAGCCCTTCGACGAGGACGCTTGCGGGCGCTGCCGCGATGAAGCGATCAAGGAACGCGGTGACGAGCATCGGCGTGACAAAGAAGAGCCCGATGGCGAAGAGGATCGAGCAGGCGACCATCCCCCAAAGCGAGACTCCGGTGATGCCACCGGGAGGCGGGGAGGATCGGCGGGAAGCGGTACGTCGGACCGCCTCGTTGGCCTGCATCTCAACCATGGACGAGAAGACGAGCGCGCGGACGCCGAGCAGCATGGCGTCCCACAGGAGCACCGATCCCCGCACCAAGGGCCAGGGTTGGACCCGGCGGGCGAGCCGGGAACTGTGCAGCGGCTCCGACCAGACAAGGATTTCACCGGAGGCGGCGCGAACCGCAACGGCCATCTCGCGGCGGCCGCGCATCATCACGCCACTGAGGACGGCCTGGCCGCCGTAGGCGACCGGTTGCGGCACGGGGTCTGACATGCGCCTCCCGCCAATCGAACGGAGCCGCTGAGGGAGCAACGGAGCAGCTGGCGCCAGTTCGGTTGGCGGAGTGTACCATCGCGGATGGCGCGGTCTATCGGACCAACGTCCTCATCGCTACAGCCGCGACGACTGTCCCTCCTGGAACAAGGGGTGTTGGGGAGGGCGCACCGCGTCGCGGGAGTTCGGCAAGCCGGACGTTGCCTCGATCGGCGCGAAGGTTGTCCTAACACCCGGGTGGGTCACTGGGAGGAACGACGGTGGGGGAGCCGAAGTCTCCTGCCGGGTCGTCCCCGCCCTCCCGCCTCTCATCTTCAGTCCAGGGCAGTTCGCTCCGGGGGCTTTGTCCGGTGGCGTCAAAATCCTCCGCGTCAGGGCGACGCTGCGGGCCTCCTCCGACCCGACCCCAATAGGCTACCCGAAGGCGACCTGCCGCCTGAACACGTAGTGGATCCAATCGGCGCCGATGGGCAGGACGGCGAACAACTCCCAGCCGTCGGTCGCGATCTCAGTCAGCTGCTCCGCGGACAAGCCGGCCGAGTTGCTATCGGCCTTGTCATTGTCGTCCTTGTCCTTCTTGGCCTTGCCGGTCTTGTTGGGCCAGGTCTCGACCGTTTCGGTGCGGCACTCCCAGGTCCCCATGCTGCTCCTCCATGTCGCTCCGCGACCGCTCGCCCCACTCGGTGCAGCATCGCCGAGGCAGCGACGGGGAGCAAGAGGTAGCGCCTCCGTCTCCAGGGTTGTCCGTGCCGTGCCCGAACGCGGGCGGGCCGAGGGGGACGACCAAGCGATCAACCGGGGTCCGTATCGGATCCGAGCAGGTCCGTGGCACGCAGAGAGATCGGTGACGGGCTGGCAGTCTCGCGGGCGAGGAGTGTTCTCCGCAATTACCGCCGGCATTCTGTCCGCCTTATTCGGAGGGCAGCGGAGGCCCAATGCCACCACCCTGGCATCCCTCGAAAGGGGGGGGCGGTCCGGCAGGGCGCGCCTGCAAACTCCCGCTGGGGAGGGAGGCCGTCGGCACACCGGCCCGACGGCCTCCCTTGGGG
>JALYMD010000297.1 GCA_030773875.1 Chloroflexota bacterium
ATGGTGCGCCGGGTCTGCCGCGAGCTGGGCACCAAGCGGAACATCATCGTCCTCAACGATGAGGCGCACCACTGCTACCAGAGCCGCCCGGACGAAGTGCCCGCCTCCCTCGTTGAGGCGCTCCCGGCCGCCGTGACCGGCAAGCTCACCGGCGAGGAGAAGAAGGAGGCCGAGCAGCTGGAGCGCGAGGCCCGCGTCTGGATCTCGGGGCTCGAGGCAATCAAGGCGAAGATCGGCATCCGGACGGTCTACGACCTCTCGGCGACCCCCTTCTTCCTGCGTGGCTCCGGCTACGGCGAGGGCACGCTCTTCCCCTGGGTCGTCTCCGACTTCTCCCTCATCGACGCCATCGAAGCCGGGATCGTCAAGGTGCCGCGGGTGCCAGTGGCCGATGACGCGATGACCGGAGAGCTGCCGACCTACCGCGATCTCTGGCTGCGCATCCGCGACGGCCTACCGAAGAAGAGTCAGGCCGTCGCGAACGGGCGAGAACCAGTCCTGCCGGCCGAGCTCGAAGGAGCCCTCGCGAGCCTCTATGGCCACTACGAGCTGGCCTACCGCGCCTGGGAGGCACGCGCCGACGAGCTGGGGGGATCCACGCCGCCCGTCTTCATCGTGGTCTGCAACAACACCGCCGTCTCCAAGCTCGTCTTCGATCATGTTGCCGGGTGGGAGAAGGCGCTGTCCGACGGATCGAGCGTCCTCGTTCCAGGGCACCTGCCGGTCTTCTCCAACGTGGTCGATGGGCGCTGGGTCGCCCGACCCAACACGATCCTCGTTGACAGCCGGCAGCTGGAGTCGGGCGAGGCGATGGCCGACGACTTCAAGAAGGTGGCGGCGCGCGAGATCGTGGAGTTCAAGGCAGAGTACGCCCGTCGCTTCCCGGGTCGCGACGCCGAGGAGCTAACCGATGAGGATCTGCTGCGGGAGGTGATGAACACCGTCGGCAAGCCCGGCAAGCTGGGGGAGGGGGTGCGCTGCGTCGTCTCCGTCTCGATGCTGACCGAAGGCTGGGACGCCAACACCGTCACCCACATCCTCGGCGTCCGCGCCTTCGGCACCCAACTCCTGTGTGAGCAGGTGGTCGGGCGAGGACTGCGCCGGATGAGCTACGCCGCCGGCGACGACGGAATGTTCGCCCCCGAGTACGCCGAGGTCTACGGGGTGCCCTTCTCCTTCATCCCGGCCTCGGGTACCTCGACCGATCCGCCAGCTCGCCCCTCGGTCACCCGCGTGCGGGCGCTGGAGGACCGGTCGCACTTGGAGATCACCTTCCCCCGCGTCGTCGGCTACCGCTACGACCTGCCGGCTGAGACGCTCGTGCTGCATGCGTTTGGCCCTGATGCAGCGATGATCCTCTCGCCGGAGGACGTGCCGACCCACGTCGAGAACGCGCCCATCGTTGGGGAGGCGAGCATCCACAGCCTCGACGACCTGCGGGCGCGCCGGATGCAGGAGGTGGCCTTCCGGCTGGCGCGGCTGACGCTAGAGACCTACTTCAAGACCGGCGGGGCTGAGCGGCCCTGGCTCTTCCCGTCGCTCCTGGGGATCACCAAGCGCTGGCTGGCAGAGTGCATCGTCTGCAAGGACAACGCCTTCCCGCAGCTGTTGCTTCTGGCCGAGCTGGCTCATGGCGCCGCGGACCGCCTCCACCAGGCAATCGCCGAGGGAACGGCAGGGGAGAAGCGCCTCTTGCCGATCCTGCGACCCTACGATGCGACCGGCTCGACGACCGGGGTGGTCTTCGACACGATCAAGCCCGCCAACGAGACCGACCCCGCCAAGTGCCACGTTTCCCACGTGGTCGGGGACAGTTCCTGGGAGTTCAAGCTGGCGCAGACGCTGGAGGGTATGGGCGAGGTCGTCTGCTACGTGAAGAACCAGGGGCTCGGCTTCACGGTCCCCTACACTCTCGACGGTGACGAGCGCAGCTACGTGCCCGACTTCGTGGTCCGGGTGGATGACGGGCAGGGTCGTGAGGACCTGCTCAACCTCATCGTCGAGGTGAGTGGGCAGGCGAAGAAGGACAAGGCGGAGAAGGTGCGGACGGCTCGGCAGCTGTGGGTGCCCGCCGTCAACAACCACGGCGGGTTCGGCCGCTGGGCCTTCGTCGAGATGACCGACCCGTGGGACGCCAAGAACGCCATCCGGGCTGAGACCGGAGTCGGCGCGGTCACGACGTGGTAGGAGCAAGGACAGCATGAACGGGCAGTCGAAGGCAACGGTCGGGGCGGTCCAACACCGGGACAAGCGGACGACGATCCCGACGGAGGAGTTGCGCGACTTCGTCGCGGATGAGGAGAAGGCGCCGAAGACGGTGCTGTATCCACGCGATCCCTCACTCGATCCCCAGCTGGTGTGGGCGGGGAAGGATGAGCAGGACACCGAGGATCTCGCGGTCCCATCGGTGCCGATCTACGTGCAGGAGAAGATCCTTCCCCAGGCGCTGATCGAGGATCTGCGACGGCAGAGTCGGCAAGAAGCCGAGCGACAGGCCAACCTCTTCGCTGACTTCGACGACGTGCCATTCGAGGATCTGGTCGAGTTCTACCGGCACGAGCAGAACTGGGCCAACCGGTTGATCCTCGGAGACGCGTTGCTGGTGATGACGTCGCTGGCGGAGAAGGAGGGGCTCAAGGGCAAGGTTCAAACCCTCTACCTGGACCCGCCCTACGGCATCAAGTTTGGATCGAACTGGCAGGTCTCGACTCGAAAGAGAGATGTGAAGGACGGCAAGGCGGAGGACCTGACCCGTCAGCCGGAGCAGGTCCGGGCGTTTAGGGATACATGGGAGTTAGGGATTCACTCCTACCTGGCGTACCTTCGGGATCGCCTCGTAGCGGCGCGCGAACTCTTGACGGAGAGCGGAAGTATCTTCGTTCAGATCGGTGATGAGAACGTCCACCTCGTCCGCGCACTACTTGATGAAGTCTTCGGAAGTGACAACTTCTGCTCCATGATCCAGTTCCAGAAGACGTCCGGAGCCGGGAGTCTTGCTGGTGGAACTGATGTCCTAGCATCGGTGATGGACTACATCATCTGGTATGCCAAGGACGCCGCGGCCGTGAAGTACCGGCCTCTTTATACACGCCGGCCCCTAGCTGTCGGAAACTTGGGCGCCTACACGTGGATCGAGATGCAGGATGGCAAGCGACGGAGGATGACGCCCGAGGAGAAGTCCAACCTAGACGTTCTACCGTCCCGAGCGACAGTCTTTAGGGCGGACAACTTGACCTCGCAGAGCGGCGTAGAGAAGACTCGCTTTCCGGTGCACTTCGCGGGTAGAGAACTCCGCCCAAACAAGGGCGTCTGGAAGACGTCGGAATCCGGCATGCAGAACCTCATCAATGCCCGACGTCTCATCTTACTTGGAGATACCCTCAGCTACGTGCGCTTTGCAACCGACTTTCCGATGGTTGCCCAAAACAACCTTTGGACGGATACGATCATCGCCGGGTACTCCGATCCCAAGGTCTATGTGGTGCAAACGTCGACTAGGGTTGTCGAGCGCTGCTTGCTCATGACCACCGACCCGGGAGATCTTGTGCTCGATCCGACGTGCGGCAGTGGCACAACCGCCTACGTCGCTGAGCAGTGGGGCCGCCGCTGGATCACCATCGACACCAGCCGCGTGGCCCTTGCGCTCGCCCGAACCCGCATCATGGCCGCCCGCTTCCCCTACTACCTCCTCGCCGACTCACCGGAGGGGATCAAACAGGAGGCCCAGCTGACAGGGCTGACCTCTCCTGACTACCGGACCGAGGGTGATATCAAGAAGGGGTTTGTCTACAAGCGGGTCCCGCACGTCACCCTCAAGTCAATCGCCAACAACCCCGACATCCACGAAGGGATGTCCCGCCAGGAGATCGACGCCGCCATCGCCCGTCACGCCGATAGCGAGACGCTCTACGATCAGCCCTACACCGACCCCAAGCGCCACCGCGTCGCCGGTCCCTTCACCGTCGAGAGCCTCTCCCCGCACCGGATGCTGACCGTCGACGAGCAGACCACCAACGGGCACGTCCCCGAGCAGAAAGGCACGGCGGCCGACCCCACCGACTTCGTCCAACTCATCGTTGAGAACCTGAAGAAGGCCGGCGTCCAGAACACCGTCAAGGGGGAGCGGCTCGTCTTCGACCGGCTGGAGCCCTACGCCGGGGAGTGGATCCAGGCCTCAGGCGAGTACACCGAGTACAGCGGCGACAACCAGGAGCATCCAGTCACGAGGCGCGTCGCCATCTGCATCGGGCCAGAGCATGGGACGGTGGACCCTGGGCTGGTCAAGGACGCGGCGAAGGAGGCCGTGCGCGGGGTGGGATTCGACTTGCTGGTCGTGTGCGGGTTCGCCTTCGATCCCCACGTCTCGGAGGAGGCCAAGCGCTACGGTCGCCTGACCGTGCTGCCCGCCCGGATGAACGCCGACCTGATGATGGGTGACGCCCTCAAGGCAACCGGGAGCGGCAACCTGTTCACGGTCTTCGGTGAGCCGGACGTGGAGATGGCAACAGAACCGGATGGGCGGCTGACGGTGACGATCAAGGGGGTCGACGTCTACGACCCGACCACCGGGCAGGTCCGCAGCAACTCTGTCGATGACATCGCCTGCTGGTTCCTTGACACCGCCTACGACGAGCAGGCCTTCATCGTTCGGCACGCCTACTTCACGGGGGCCGACCGGCCCTACGAGCGCCTCCAGAAGGCGCTCCGGGCCGAGATCGACGAGGCGGCATGGGCGTCACTCTACGCGACGACGAGCCGCCCATTCGACCCACCCAAGACCGGCAGGATCGCCGTCAAGGTGATCAACCACTATGGGGATGAGGTGCTCAAGGTCTATCCCATCAAATAGCTCAAGGGAATGCGCCGGGTTACCGAGGCGATCTGGATCTCTAAGGGGTCTGCGGCTGCCGTAGCGGTGAACTGATGATCCGAAGGCGCTGTGACGAGGCTAGGCGATGGGTAGCGCATTCACCTTGCCCATCAAAACCTCTAACCGCTCCAGCTCGGCATCTGACAGTGCATCCAGGTCCCACCGGTCACGGAACCGCCTCCCCCTCGGATTACGGGAGCATCTCGCGGCCAGCGCCTCCACCTCGGCCATCTCCGCCGCGGTGAGGATGGCCAGGTTCACCGACCGAGCCGGCGGGTTCGGCTCCAGCAGGACCGTCCTGATTCGCTCCAGTCACCGCCGCAGCACTCGGCTCCCCGCCACCTAGAGCATCTCCCAAGCCACGCCCACCAGGAGCCGCACCCACATCGTGTCGCGTCCGCAGACCGGGCAGACCGCCGGCCAGGGCAGCGGGTCGTCAGGGGTGGGAAGACACGCCACCGGACCCCAGTCGTGGC
>JALYMD010000298.1 GCA_030773875.1 Chloroflexota bacterium
CAACCCTGTGTCGGAGCATGGCGTCGTCAGCCGTGACGGCGATGTGGCGCAATCGCTCGCGATCGTAGGCATTGCGCTGCCGGAGGACTCGATCCACGGTGATGTCCCTCCCTAGCGAGCGGTGACCACTGTGGGCATGGGCCGACGCAGGCCGGCAGGCGGGCATTCTACGGCTGGTTGATCATCCGGATCACTCACCCGCCGAACGTCCCGGTAGCCCTGCTGTTCCAAGAGGCGAGCTACCTCTTCTTCAAACTCACCAGGAGTTAGGGCCAGGAGATTATCGAGTGGTCCATAGGTGCGGGTGATCGGCGGCACAGGCCGGCGACGGAACCACGGCATCAGCACGAACTCCTCCGCTACTGCGGTCCGGACGGTCGCCTATCCAGGGCTGGGATCATCGTCGGCGACCTGGCGAGGCACAACTGGTTTCTAACGTCCGACGAAACCGGAGGACCAAGAGACGAGACCGGGAGGGTGCACTTGATGTCCCTGCTCATAGAGAACGCATTGCATCTATTGGAATTGCACGTCACGGAGTATTGACCTCAGCCCGGATCGATTGTAGCATGATCCCAGATTTCTTGTCATACAATCGAGACAGGTGTCAAAGATGCAGAGCGAGTACGTTGGTCTCGAGCAAGCTGCCCGACGCGCTGGTCGGAGCCCGCGGACGATCCAGCGATGGGTGCAGACAGGAAGCGTGACTTCGCAGCGGGACCCGAATGACCAGCGCCGACTGTTGGTAAGCCTCCCTGAGGTTGAGGCGATGGCATCCGGGCAGCCCTTGACGGAGTTCGACGCGGAAGAACTTGCTGCGGCTGAGGAACGGCGACGTGAGGCGGACCGCACCGTCTGTGATCTCGCCCTCCTAAGAGCTCAGAGCTACCAGCAGACACTGGGCATCGAACTGAACGGCCCCTCAGTAACACGCTCTCTTGATGAGCTTCGCACCACTCCGCTCGGCAGAAAGCTCGATTACGTCTGCGCCGTGGCCCGTGGCGACCTTCAGGATCCACCTGATCGGGTGGCCGACGTCGTCAATAGCGTGCTTCAGGCGCTGTTTTGGACTCCCGGCATGCGGAAGCCGCGGATCCCCTTTGACTTCTGGCGAAGGTCGTTCTTGGGCCGCGAGATCGCCCGAGCCAAGATCCTCACGTACGCGCCCGACCACTTGGTGGAACTCCGCGACGCCGCCAAGGAACTCGAGATGTCGTCAGAGCAGGTTAAGGGCCTCCTCGAGGGGCTTCAGTTGGATTACTTCTTTGACCCGGACTCGGCTATCAGCTGGGTCATCCCTCCGGAATCGATGGGTGCCATCCGAAGGTGGAAACGGGACATCGAGGGCGAGGAGGAGGAGATTCCTGATTACGTTTACGAGTTCTTCGCAAAGCAGGACGAGGAGGACCGGCGCAATCCTGCGGCCAAGGTGGTCCGCGAGCGAGCAAGGGAAGAGCGCAGCTTGAGGAATGACGACGGCAGATACGAGCCAGAAACCGGCGCATGGGTTACGTGGGATCCAGTGCCAGGGCCACGCATGACATCTGGCGGAGGGAACCGCGCCGCAGTGCGGCGGCGGTATCGGGAGATCCGAGAGCGCTACTACGCCCTCCACTACGGCACCTCGGGAGTGAACGGGAACCAGGGAAAGGAGGGCGCCATGCAAGCCGCGTCTTAACGCACGAGGCTGACGTGTGTCCGCACGTCAGCCTCTCGAAGCACCGCGTTCGCCTTGGGAGCTCCGCCGCGCTGGTTCAAGTATACCAGCGCGGTCTAGCGGGGCACTGTCTTCCTTCGTTCTTCGATCAAGGAGCAAGACCTTGCAGCTAACGACCGCGCCTCAGCACGACTACGCTGGCGCTTCGCTCGCTCTCCGTGGCAGGTTTGGCGACACGCCTTTCCAGGCTACGATCGACCACCCTGACACGCTCGATGCCCTCGCTCGCTTCTCTACCCCTGAGCAGGGTGTGACCGAGTTGATGCGGATCGGCGCCTGCGCCACGCTCGCCGCCTCGGCGGGCTTCGACCTGCAGGCCTTTCGCGACGAACTCAACGACGCCATCGAGAAGGCCACCGGATCTCTGACCCAGCACGCGGCTCAACTCTCAGCCACCGTGGGGACGGACGGACCGCTCGCCACCACGCTCGCCACGGCCATTGTTCAGCTCCAGAACGGACTGCGCCGCACCCTCGACGAGCAGACGAACCCCGACACCCCGGGCTCCTTCCTGGCTCGGCTCCAGGGGGAGCTCCGGTCGTTCGACAGCACACTCGCTGCAGTGAAGCAGGAGATCGCCACCGAGTTCCGGGAAACCTCCGACCGTCAGACCCGAGCGTTCTCGCGCTCGCTGCAGGATGTGAAAAACCTTGACCCTGCCTCTGGCCTGGGGCAGGCAATCACCGGCATCCAGGTCCAACTCCGTGAATTGCGCGAAGTTATCGCGAGCAACCAGACACGGTCTACCGAGCGAATGAAAGGCACCGCGAAGGGCCACGACTTTGAGGTCCTTGTTGCGGAAACCATTGCCGAGATCGCTAGTGTGCACGGGGATGTCATCGAGCGCACCGGTGACCGCCCTGGCATGATGATCAAGGAGCGAGGCGCTGCCAAGGGGGGAGACGTCACGATCTCGATCTTTGCGCCACCCTATCCGTCGATGGTGATCGAGGCCATGAACCGCGGCACGATGACGGTGAAGGGCATTCGGGAAGAACTCGAACGGGCGATGCAGAACCGTGGGGCAGAGGTGGCCATCGCCGTCATCGCCAACCCGGCTCACGCCATGATGTGTGGGCAGCCTCTTAAGTCGATCGGTCGCAACGGCTGGATAGTTACGCTCGATCCTGACGATCCCAACCCACTCGCCGTCAAGTGCGCCTACCTCTTGGCGCGCCACGCTGCAATCGCCGCCGCAGCCACCTCGGCCGATGTCGACACCACCGAAATCATCGAGGACACGGTCGAGAACGTGAATCGCCTTCTTACAACGGCCGGCACGCTCCGAACCCAAATCGCCAACATCGGCACCTGGCAGAACCAGTCGGCACAAACCGTCGAGAAGCTGTACCGCGCTGCCGAGGCGGTAATCCTTGGGCTGCAGACGCGAC
>JALYMD010000299.1 GCA_030773875.1 Chloroflexota bacterium
ACACCAGTGCGGGCACACTCGAGTACCTGCTCGACCGCGACGGTCACTTCTACTTCATGGAAATGAATACGCGCATCCAGGTCGAGCATCCTGTCACTGAGGCTGTCACGGGAGTGGATCTCGTTGCATGGCAGATTCAGGTCGCGGCCGGTCGTCCCCTCACCATTGACCCTCGCTCCCTTGAGCCAGTCGGCCACGCGATCGAGTGCCGAATCACGGCCGAGGACGCTGCCTCCGGCTTCGCCCCCAACGTCGGCACAGTGGAGACCTACGTTCCACCTGGCGGCCCTGGGGTTCGCATGGACTCGCACCTGTACGCTGGCTACGCTGTGCCGCCCCATTACGACTCCCTCCTCGGGAAGGTCGTGGTCTGGGGGAAGAACCGGCCAGAGGCCATCGCGAGGATGGAGCGTGCTCTAACTGAGACTGTCATCACCGGTATCACCCATACGGGAGCGTTCCAGCGCCGCCTGGTGGCCGATGAAGCCTTCAAACGCGGGGACGTCCATACCGGCTTTCTGGACGCGTTCCTTGACCAGCAGGATGGCACGGACAGGGAGACTGCGTCGCGTTCGGGAACAGATGGCGGGCAAAGGGGTGGAGCAGCGTGACGAGGACCGGCATGGAGGAGCAACGTCTATCCCATCCCCATGCGAGTGGAGCGGCGACTGAGGTCGGGTCGGGAGCCCCGCCCACCGGCGAGGCGGGCAACGGCGGCATCCGTGGAACGGTCCGAATCGCGCCGGCCGTCCTCATCGAACTGATTGCCCTGGCGGTGCGGGATGTGGATGGCGTGGTTGGTTTTCAGCCACGCCGTCGAGTGGAACGCATCTTGCCTCGGGGAGGGCACGGTTCGACGGCAGACGAGCGGCCCCCGGTCAGCAGCTTCGAGGGAGGGGGCATCCGGGTCCGCGTCAACGGCGACCGTATCGAGGCCGATGTCTCCATCGTCATCGTGCCCGACGTCAACATCCTGGACCTCAGTCGTGACATCCAGCGTCAGGTCGGCATTGCCGTCGGGCGGATGCTCGGGATGACGGTCAATGAGGTCAACGTCTACGTCGCGGGGGCCGCTGCGCCAACCGAACCGGAGAGGTAACAACAAGCCATGGACGAGGCGAACGTGCCAGAGCCGACGGGTACCGGGCTAGGAGATGCACTCCTCCGGGGAGACGAGCGAGGTGAGGGCACACGCCAAGGACCCGGCGGGCTCGGGGACACCCGTCACCAGAGCCGGATGCTGTCGCTACAAATCCTCTATGAAGTGGATGTCACTGACCACCCGGTGGAAGAGGTGGTTGCACGGACGACAGTGGAGCAGGAGCTTCCGGATCCCGTGTCGAAGCACGTCGACCGGTTGGTCCGCGGCGTGCTAGCCCATCGGGACAGCATCGACCCCTACATCGCCGCGGCTGCACCGGCGTTTCCCGTCCACCAACTCGCCGCGGTAGACCGCAATGTGCTGCGGCAGGCCATCTTCGAGATTCTTCACGAGCCAGATGTCCCGGTCAAGGCAGCGATTAACGAGGCTGTGGAACTGGCTAAGCATTTCGGCGGCGATAGTTCCGGCCGGTTCGTAAACGGGGTTCTGGGTACCGTGTCGGACCGGATCGGCGCCGAAGGCGGACGCAAGGTGAAGCCTGGCCGGGGCCGATCTCCGGCCAACCGCCGCGGTTCATCCCGTTCTACCTGACAGGCGTATTGACGTGCTGGATGCTCCCGGAATGGTCGTGTATCATCCGTCGCGATGCACGAGCGCAAGTACCGACGGAGATCGTCGAGGCGATCGCGCTCCGGCGTGCCGGATTACAGGTCGAGGCAGCCGACGAACGGCGGCCGCGTAGGTTGACGGAAGGGGTTCGCGTTGGCGTCGGTGTACGAGCGGGTCCAGAGCATCGTGGCCGAGCGGCTCGGTGTAGACGAGGACAAGGTGACGATGGATGCCGAGTTCATCGGCGACCTCAACGCCGACTCCCTCGATCTCGTTGAAGTCATCATGGCCATGGAGCAGGAATTCGACCTCGAGATTAAGGACGACGACGCCGAAAACATCCGCACCGTCGGCGACGCCGTTCAATTCATCGAAGAGCACAACGCCTAGGCACCGGCTGCACCCGAGCGCCCGGGCCCGGGTTCCAGTTCGGGTCCGGCTAGGGCAACCGCCGGTACCCCGTCGCCAGCGAGCCGCCTGCTGCAGCGCTCGTAAACCCACGTAGCCGTCGAGGCGAGCGGCTCGATCCAATCCGGCCCTGAGCGGATGACGCGTCGTCCGCACGCGGCTGGGCGCGAGCAAGCACCCAATGGAAGGCGGTGGGTCATGGCCCGCGCATTAAGACCACCAAGAATTCCGCTCAAGCCCCCGAGGATTCCCAAGCTCCCGAGGCTGCCGCGGACGGACGAGCCGTACGAGGACGTCTTCGACGAGATGACCCTCCAGGAGCACCTGGAGGAGTTGCGGTCGCGGATCGTCAAGACGTGCATGTCAATCGGTGTCGCCTTTATCGCTGGCGTCGTCCTGGCTGGCCCCCTTCTACGCAACATCAAGGATCAGGCGAATATTGAGGAAGGGGCAGGCTTCGACATCCTGAGCCCGACCGAGCCGATCACGACCTACTTCAAGGTCGCGCTCTACATCGCCATTGGCTTCACGATGCCGATTATCGTGTGGCAACTCATCGGCTTCCTCGCCCCGGGACTGACGCGCAAAGAGAAGCGAATCCTCTTCTCCTCATTGCCGTTTGTGAGCATCCTGTTCCTCGGCGGGGCTGCCTACGCATTCTTCTTTGCCGCGCCGCGGGCGTTCGACTTCCTATCGAGCTTCCAGACTGAGCTCTTCCAATGGACACCACAGGGTGAGGAGATCATCAGCTTCTATCTGACGCTGATGATCGGGCTCGGCCTCGCCTTTGAACTGCCGATCGTGATGTTCTTGCTCGCTAAATTGAACATCGTCGGGACGAAACGGATGCGGGAGTACCGGAAATACGCGGCAATGGTGCTCCTCGTCGTGTCGGCGATCATCACGCCGAGCACCGATCCGATCAACATGGCGATCGTCGCCGTACCGCTGCTCGCCCTGTACGAACTCGGCATCGTCATTGGCCGCGTCTTCGCACGGCCGGCTCGACGCATCTAGGATCGAGAGCGTGACCGCTCCGCGTCCGGCTTCCCGACCGTAGGCGGCTCAGGTGCCGGACGCACCGCCAGAGTCCGCTCCTGTCGATAGGTCACCATGCCGGGCCCGGCTCCCTTGATCTTGCGGACATGTCGTCGCCGCGTCACGTCAACCTCCACGCTGGCACTACCCCTCGCGGCGCTGTAGTACGCGGCGAGGGCTGCCGCTTCACCAATGGTCTCCGGGTCCTCATCCGCTCCCGGCTGCCGCCACCGAACGATGACGTGGGAGCCCGGGACCCCGCGGGCGTGAAGCCAGGTGTCATCGGGACCGGCAACGTCGAAGGTCACTTGGTCGTTTTCACGCCCACTTCGGCCGACGTAGATCGCGTTGCCCTTGTGCTCCAGGACGGGTTTCGGACGCCCCGGCGCGGCACGACGACGAGGCCGCGATGGACGCTCCCCATCTTTCCCGCCTGGCCCCCGATGCGCTTCCCACTCCGCGGTCAATGCCTCGATCGCCGCGAAGCCGTCCGCCTGAGCCACCATGGTCAGCAACTGGTCGAGGTAGCCGCGCTCGCGTTCCGCCGCCGCTCGCAGATCCGGCAGGTGTCCTGCAGCTCCCTGAGCCTTCCGGTATCGCTCGAAGTAGGCCTGTGCGTTTTCCTTGCCCGAGAGAGCGGGATCAAGGGGAATTGTCGTCCCATCAACGGTCAACTCCCGTTGACCCGGCTCAAGCTGCCAGAGATAGGCGTAGATTAGTTCGCCCCACTCCCGGAAACGATCTGCCTGGCCAGCCTTGGCCTCCTGGGACCCGATGGAGGCGAGGCGGGCATCGACCCGATTCCGCGCCTCTTCGATCGCCTGGGAGAGCCGTTCCCGACGCTGTAAGTGGGTGGTGGGGGAGCCACCCTCCGGTTCGCTCATTGCCGCATCGACGGCGGCGGAGATGGTTGGAACAGCAATCTCCGTGCGGAACGTTGCGAGGTGGGCGAGAGGGACCGGAGAGAACGCGACCTCCCCCTCACCGCCCGTGTAAACGCGCGGCGCCCAAGCAGATGTAAGGAGTGGTTCCAAGAGTGCGCGCGTCTCGCGCGCAAGGGTGACAGGTGTATCCGCCCCAAGCGATCCGATGGTCGCTGCAGAGTCCCCGGCGGTCCGGAAGGCGATTTCCCGCCCCATCTGCGGGCTCACGGCACGGAGCCGGCGCACCAGGACCTGAGCGAGGACGGCATCCGGTGGCTCCGAGCGCAAGAGGACCCTGGCGGCCTCGGCTGTGAGCCGGCGCGGGTCCGGTTTGTCCACAGGAGGCGGGGGGGAGTACAAGAGGCGAGGCCAAATGGGCCTCACCCGGCTCATAGCCGGGGTCACCCGCTTGGCGCTTTCCATGATCCTGCCCTCGTCGTCCACAAGGAGCATGTTGCTATGGCGTCCCATAAGCTCTATGACCAGATGGACGTATGTTGCGTCGAACTCCCCGTCCTCGTCTGGCCAGTCCCCGTCGTCCGCCGCCTCCCCATCATCCTGATCTGAGCGGTCATCGTGCCGGGGCCGGGCTCCGTTGTGACGCTCTAGGCGCTTGGCTATACTCAGTCGAACCAGTCGCTCCAGCGGTGGCTGCTCCACGCCAACGACC